>JAPLCR010000675.1 GCA_026392135.1 Armatimonadota bacterium | reverse complement strand
AAATCCAAACAACCTTGCAATCAGCGCAGTGAAGATTTTATCAGATGACCGCTGAACAAGAGAGCTATCATATTCCGGTTCTTATGGACGAAGTACTAGAGTATCTTCATCCTCAACCCGGTGAAACATTTCTCGATTTGACGTTGGGCGGCGCAGGGCACTCTAGCGCAATAGCCAAGCGGCTTATCCCCAACGGAGTTCTTATCGGCACTGATCGAGATAGAGAGGCGATAGAGGTCGCAAAGAAGCGTCTCGCGCCCTTCCAAAATAGCCTACATATAATTATACACCATTCCGCATTTAATGAGATAGATTTTATATTAAACGCGGAGCAGCTGCCGGAACGATGTTTGGATGGGGTTCTACTAGATGCTGGTGTCAGTTCTCATCAACTTGATGCGCCCCGCGGGTTTAGCCTGAAACGGGATGAGTTTTTAGATATGAGAATGGATACATCGCAAGGTATGACCGCGCAGGAGTTTTTAGCCACTGCGGATGAGCAAGAGATTGCACGTGTTCTTTGGGAGCATGGGGAGGAGCGGTTTTCTCGTAAAATAGCCCAAGCCGTTGTTGCTCTCCGCAAGCGTGGAGAGGCTTTGAACACTACTGGGCAGCTTGCTAGGCTTGTAGAGCAGGTGATACCCCGTGCCGCTCAACCAAAAGAGATTCATGCCGCTACTCGTACTTTTCAAGGGATCCGCATACATCTAAACAGCGAGATTGACCAGTTGCAAGCGGCACTCGACGTAGTGATACGCCGACTCAAGCCCGGAGGGCGTTGTGCCTGTATATCTTTTCATAGTTTAGAAGACCGTGTTGTCAAACAGACCTTTGCGAAAGCCGCAGGGCGGACTCCTTCCCCCCCAGGCTCTTCGCCCGCTATTTTCAGAGTAGAAGTGCAGGAGGAGCCTACCCTCCGCCTCCTTACAAAAAAGCCTATCATGGCGACACCAGAAGAGGTTGGCAGAAACCCTCGTGCCAGAAGCGCGAAACTGCGAGTTGCACAGTGTATCTCTTGATTTTTTGTTTTTTGAAGCGAAGGAGAGCCTGAAAATGCCTACCAATACGGCGCAAAAAGCCTACCCGCCCGATGCTCAAGACGTTACGCCCTCTGTTAAAAAGGGGCTTTCCAGTCGCGTCAAGGCTCAAATTCGCACCCTACTTGTTGCCTGTAGTTCCCTCTTTTTTGCATGGCTCGGTGTCATGTTTTTCCTCTATGGAAATGCCAATATCGAATTTGAGCGCAACCGTCACAATATATGGGAGAAGCAAAAGGTAGACGCGACACGCCAGCGCGATACCATGAAGAACCAAAGAAACAAGGGTAACAGTACCTACTCCATTGAGAAGAAGGCACTGGACGAGCATCTCAGCCCTGCGGATGAGACAAAGGCTATCAGCCTGTAGATGTCGGAAGGCGGAGTTCATTATGGCAAAAAGAGGCAAAAAAAGGAAGATTGGCGCAAATTTTGCAGCACGAACGCTGGTAATGACCGGGACGTTCTGTCTCCTCTTCTCCACGCTTGTGGGGCGCCTTGCGTACCTCCAAATTATGCAAGGAAAAGCCATACGCGCAGAGGCTCGTGAAAAACGCCGCCGCCCTGTAGATATGACCGCACGCCGTGGCTCTATTTTTGACCGTCATGATATTGCGCTCGCAACGAATAAATTCCTAGGGGATGTGGTGTTCGACTGTCGTAACTACCCTTCCGAAGAGAGATACGGGGCGCGTTTCAAGCCGCGTCTAGCAAATTTCAAATCGGACGTGGAGTATGTTGCAAAGGCGTTGGGACAGCCTCCTGCGACGGTGGAGCAGAAGATACAGTCCTACCTTATCAGTATCGCGCCTGCTATTGAGAGGGCAAAAGCGGACCTTGATAGGCAGAAAAGAGAGAATCCGAACGGTAAATGGAAATCACTGCCCGTTCCCTATAGCGTAATACTGGGAAAAGATATTGACTGGGAAAAATTAGAGCCTCTGCGCTATCCCGCTGAGGACATTAGAAGTAAGTCGAATGCCGCTCTGGTTAGGCGTGAAAAAAAGCTGCTGGAAGGCTTTGATATTGTGGAGAAGACGCAACGCGTCTACGCAATGGGGGAAGAGGCACTTCACGTTGTTGGGAAGGTGATTACTCCTAACCCAGATGATGAGAAGGCAGAGAACAAAAAGCCGCTGATACCCGGACAGAAGCCAAAAGAGAAGGGCGTAATGGGGCTGGAGCAGGGTATGGATGCAGAGTTGCGCGGTGAAGATGGTAAAGCCACCGCTGAACTATACAATGCGGGCAGTATCTTCTTCAATACCAAAGCGATTGACAAGCCTAAGCGTGATGGAAATAACGTCTATACCACCCTTGACCAAGAGATACAGCACCTTGTAATGAAGGAAGCACAGCGGCTACAGAGTGAGTTTCACCCGAAAGGGGTCTCTATTGTAGTACTTGACCCCTTTACCGGAGACCTTCTGGGGCTTGCCTCTACACCGACGCTTGACCCGGCAGTTTCTCATAAGGAGATGACCGCAGACGAGGTCAATGTTGCCCTTACAGATAGGTGTTCCACTTACTTACTAGAGCCGGGGTCTATTTTAAAAACTTTGACTATCGCCTCTGGGTTGGAGTTGGGGAAAATTAAGCCGAGCAGTACCTACTTCTGCTCCGGTGCGCTGGTGGTAGGAAACAAGACGATTCACTGCGATGCCGGTAACTCGCACAAACTGTTGACGATACTCGGAATCCTACAGCACTCCTGTAACATCGGTTCGGCGCAGATAGGGCAACATATCGGCGGGGTAGACCTGCGGATGATGTTTGAGAGGTTTGGGATTTGTGACAACCTTGACCTGCCTGTGACAAGCAAAACACGGATGCAACTCGATGAGGCTGGGCGGTTTAGTGTGCAGTCTATTGCTACTGGTAACTCGCTTACAAAAGCAGACCTGCCTCGTGTCTCCTTTGGGCACTCGGTAATGACGACCCCTATACATATCGCTCTTGCTTATGGGGCTATCGCCAATGGCGGCACCTTGATGAAGGCGCGACTTGTTACCAAAATCGTTACTGCTGATGCCAAAACTACGGAGGTCAAACCGACTAAGGTTCGGAATGTGGTTAGCCCCCAAGTGTGTACAGAGGTTACAGAGATGCTTCGCTCGGTAGTTTCGGGCGGTACTGGACGCAAAACAGCGATTTTAGGCTATCAGGTTGCAGGTAAGACCGGAACTGCACGCAAAAAACACCTTGCAGGGGAGGCGAAGTACACTAGCTCCTTTGTGGGTTTTGTACCCGCAAGCGAAAATGTGAAACCCCGTGCCGTGATTTTGGTGATGGTAGATGAACCGCAGGGTGCGCTTACTCACGGAGGAGATGTAGCGGGACCTGCCTTCAATGCGATTGCAAAAAAGACGATGGAGCTTTGGCGCATTCCAAAGGACGACCCGAACTCCACTCAGCTGGCGATGTCGAAAAAACCTGTTGTTAGTACGAAAGAGACAAAGCAGGTCGCAAAGCGAGACGATACAGACGATGTTGTTGAAGTCGCCGCGAAGCACCGCCGCCGCCATAACTGACAAGATTTTTGATGTGCCACACGTCATCAGCTCCGGTTCGACGTGTGGGTTTACAGGGGGCGTGCCAAAGTGTACGTCCCCTTTTTTTCTTTTTGTTACGTCGCTTATCCCCTCGTTCTGGGCTGTCTATTACACAAAACACTCGCTACCTAGACCCTATGAGAGAGACTGTTTATGAGGACGAGCGATACAGATTTTACAGATGTCCTTTTGTTTTAACAGCCTACCCACCGATAAAATGCAGAAGTGAGTTTCCACTGTGCAGAAAGTACTGATAGACAATTTAATAAGAGATCTACCCCAATCTGTTGTAGAGGGCGATAGAACTCTTGCGGTAACGGGAATAACCCACGATTCACGCGCTATAAAAGAGGGTGATGTATTCGTCTGCCTTAAAGGGGAGCGGTTTGACGGTCACACCTTTGCAGAGCAGGCACTTCTCAAGGGGGCAGTAGCCCTTGTTGTCAACCAAAACGGTTTGAAAGAGGTGGGCATTACCCTACCGCAAAACAGCGTTGTTATCACTGTACCCGATACGCGCAAAGCACTCCCTTACCTCGCGAGTACCCTCTACGGTAACCCCTCACAGCGCATGATAGTAGTTGGTGTTACTGGAACGAATGGTAAGACGACAGTGACGCAGATGATTGCCGCAATTATGCGTTCAGCGGGGTATCGCGTAGGCACAATTGGAACACTCGGCGCAGATTTGGACGGTGATCCGATACCTAGCGATCATACCACGCCCGAAGCTGACCACTTGCAGAGGCTGATGGCGGAGATGCAGGAGCGTGGCGCGACTGCTGTTGTGATGGAGGTCTCTTCCCATGCTCTTGCCCAGTATCGCACCGACGCTATCGCCTTTAACGCGGGAGTGTTTACGAATCTCACACGCGACCATCTAGATTTCCACCAGACATTTGATGCCTATTTTGATGCGAAAGCGCGTCTTTTTATGGAGTATCCCGTAAAATTTCCGCGTCACGATAGAGCGATGTTTATCAGCGTTATCAATGTGAATCAGTGGGAGGGGCGCGACCTCGTGACGCTAGCGCGGGGCGATATTATCACCTATTCAACCTCGCGCACTCCTGCTGTATTGGCGGCAGATGAGATAGCTCTTACGCCTGAAAGTGTTCGTTTTACTCTTGTCTACGATTCGGGGGTCGAGCAGTATCGACTACCCATTCAGCTACCCATAGGCGGCGCGTTTCAGGTGGCGAATGCCCTCGCCGCGATTGGAGCAACACTGCGAATTGGGGTAAAGCAGAATGTCATACAGAGCGGGCTGGCGCAGATGAATCGGGTTCCCGGACGCTTCGAGGCGGTTCCTACAGAGGGACGCGGCTTTCAGGTTATTGTAGACTACGCACACACACCCGACGGGCTAGAGAACCTGCTGAAATCGGCGCAAGAGTTGAAGCCTTCGCGTATTATAGTAGTATTCGGTTGCGGCGGAGATAGAGACCGAGTCAAGCGCCCTATGATGGGGAATCTCGCGGGGCGAATGGCGGACATTGCAATAGCGACCTCCGATAATCCGCGCACTGAAGACCCTCATGCGATACTTACCGAGGTTTTGACGGGTATGGACAAAGCGCAAGACCCCGCCCTCAAAGCCGCAATTCATGTCGAACCCGATAGGCGCAAGGCGATAGCACTCGCCATTCTACAAGCCCGAAAAGGTGATATTGTACTGCTTGCCGGTAAAGGGCATGAGGACTATCAGATTATCGGAACTGAGAAACTACCCTTTGACGATAGAAAAATCGCCGCAGAGTTTATCGCGCAACTGCCCGTAGCGGGAGACGTAAAGTGAATTCGCTTCCCCTATCGTGGCTTTCGGAGGTGCTAAACAACTCGCCGCAAAACACCCCTAACGGCGGCTTCACAGGTATCTGCACGGATACGCGCCAACCTGTAGCGGGAGCCGTATTTCTCGCTTTGCAGGGCGAAAACAGCGACGGGCATCGCTTCCTCAAAACCGCTGAAGAGAAGGGTGCTGTAGGCGCGGTAGTCGTTGAGCGCAACGCAGAATTGACGATACCGCAGTGGGTCGTCCCCGACACGCGTCTCGCTTTGGGAGAGATCGCGCGAGAGTATCGCAGGCGGTTTCGCCTCCCCGTTATCGGCGTTACTGGAAGCGTAGGCAAAACCTCGACGAAAGAGATGATAGGCGCGATGTTGGGCGCAGTATTGCCTACACTGGTCAGCCCTAAGAACTACAATAACGAGATTGGCGTTCCGCAATCGCTCCTCCAACTAACCCCCGAACACCGCGTCGCCGTCCTAGAAATGGGGATGCGCGGCATGGGGCAGATTGAGTATCTGGCGCGTATCGCGCAACCGACTATTGGGCTTATCACGCAAATCGGGGTGACACATATCGAACTGATAGGTTCGCAGGAGGGAATCGCCCTCGCGAAGTCGGAACTTCTAACGCAACTGCCTCCCGACGGAACCGCTATTCTGCCCATAACATCGCCCTATGCCGACCTGCTAGAAGAGCGAACGCCGCAAGGAACGCATATTATATGGTATGGTGTAACGGATGACGAGAATGCCAACGTTCGCGCTCTGCCCGACTCCATTCGCTTTGACGAGGGCGGTAAGCCCTCCTTCAATGTCGTAATAGATGGTGCTGATTACTCCGTTTCGCTCAACGCGGTAGGGGCGCACAACGTTCATAACGCAACCGCCGCTCTCGCCGTCGCCTTCGCTCTTGTGTTAGACTATGAGGATGCGATAGCGGCTCTGCAGTTGTGGGAGGGGGCAGAGGGGCGCATGACCGTACGGGATAGCCCGCTGGGCTACCGCGTACTAGACGACTGTTACAACGCCGCGCCGGAGAGCATGACCGCCTCTCTTGCTACGCTAGACAGGTTGGCGTGGCGGGGCAGGTTGTTGACGCGGAGCGGAGTCGCCATACTGGGCGATATGCGCGAACTGGGCGCGTTCGCGGAGGAGGCGCACAAACAGGTCGGGCGAGCCGTGCAGGAGTCGCAGATTCGGCTTTTGGTTACGGTGGGAGCGTTGGCGGAGGGGATTGCAGAGGAGGCGCGTCGCTCGGAGAAGCCTCTTCCCGCTTTCGCGCATTTCCCCAATTCGGAGGCTTGCGCGGCGGGTATACTCACACTGTTGAACGAAGAGGAGACGATCCTAGTCAAGGGGTCGCGGGCGATGGAGATGGAGAGCATCGTCTCCGTTCTTATGGGGAAGGGAAGTGAAGGGTGATAAGCCTTGTCCTCTGTTTTGTAGGCGCGTTCCTGCTTTCGGCGGGATTGGGAAAGCCCCTGATAGCGCGGCTAAAAAAGCTAGGCGTGAGGCAGACCGTCAGTGAAGACGCGCCTGCCAGCCACGCCGCGAAGCAGCACACCCCGACAATGGGAGGCGCTCTGTTTCTGCTCGCCGCGACGATCGTTCCGCTCCTCTACCTTGCCCTATCACCAGAACGCTCGGACGAAGCTACTGTCCTTATTCCGGTTCTCATTGTCACTCTGCTTGCAGGTGGGGTAGGGTTTGTTGACGACTATCTCAAGGTAACTCGCGGTAAAAATCTCGGCTTAAAGGCACGTCAAAAACTGGGAGGTCAGGGGCTAATCGTGTTACTTTTCACGCTATGGCTTTTACGTACCCCCTTTTATAATACGCAGGTGCAGATAACCCCTTTTATTAGAGGAGGGGCGCATTTCATCGATTTCGGTCTGCTCTACATTCCGTTGATGGTACTTTTTCTAGTGGGCTTCTCGAACGCTACTAACCTGACGGATGGACTCGATGGGCTATCAGGCGGTGTCTCGCTTACTGTTTGCCTAACACTGACTGTCTTGCTGAACCACAGTGCGTTTCCGCAGTTGGGCGTGTATACTATTGCGTTGGCGGGGGGGCTGGCAGGTTTTTTATGGTGGAACGCGCACCCTGCGAAGGTTTTTATGGGGGATGTCGGTTCACTAGCAGTTGGCGCAGGTCTGGCAGGAGTCGCCATTATCAGCAAGCAGGAGATACCGTTCATTGTCGCGTCGTTGGTCTGTTGGGCAGAGGTACTCTCTGTTATAATACAGACATCTGTTTTTAAGTACCGCAAAAAGAGGCACGGCATTGAGTATGCGCGTGAACATCGCGTGTTTCGCCGAACCCCTCTCCATCACCATTTTGAGGAGTTGGGGTGGGCAGAGACGGTTGTTGTTCAGCGTTTTTGGTTGTTAACGTGGGTCTGCTGTGTGTTGGCTATGCTCTGGTTTAGAGCATAGCTATAGAGAAGGGAGAAAGCGATGGCAACAGGAGTAGGTAGTAGACGATTTCAGCCCGCCAATATAGCGCAACGTAAGCCGATGGACATCTGGGTTTTCATTTTCACTCTAGCCCTTGTTGTTGTGGGGTTATGGATGGTCTACGATACCAGTTATGTCAAGTCTTTCGACGAGTTGAAAGTCACCTCAAACTCATGGAAGCCGATTGCAAAACAGGCTTCTCTAGGAGCATTGGGAGGGATGTTCGCGCTTCTCTTTTGCTGGCAGTTCGGCTACTGGCGGTTACGTCGTTTTGCCATTCCTGCCATCATTGTCGGTGGTATTCTCCTCATTGCCGTCTATATACCGGGTATCGGTTTAAACATTAACGGCGCGAGCCGGTGGATTCGTCCCGGAATACAGCCTTCTGAGTTCGCTAAGTTTATTTTGATTGTCTACATGGCGCGGCTTTTCTCTCGTAAAGATAAAGAGGTGGGCGATTTTGCAGAGTTCGTCGTGCCGCCTATCGCGGTAATGATGGGGTATGTTGCCTTAATAGCGAAGCAGCCTGATTTAGGTACGGCTTTCGTCATGTTTCTAACGGGTATTACGATTTTTGTGGTCTCTCCCGCAAAGAAGCGTCATCTTATTGCCGTTATTTCCGTTCTACTGGCACTTGCCCTCACGGTAATACTTCTCTCTTCGCATGGTAAGGGACGCATTCTAGCATTTATGCACCCTGAGCAGTTCAAAGAGACCTACGGCTATCAGGTGAAACACTCACGCTGGGCGGTCGGCTCTGGTGAAGTCGTGGGAGTGGGGTTAGGGCAGGGGCGTGAGAAGTACTATCTGCCTCAACAGGACAGCGATTTTATTTTTGCTACTATTGCAGAAGAGACAGGTTTTGTAGGGAGCATCGTCGTTATCTCTCTCATACTCGGATTAGGTTTGCGTGGGCTTACCATCGCTTCACGAACGCAAGACCCTTTTGGTCGTATTTTGGCGGTGGGTTTCTCCGCGCTCATTCTTTGGCAGGCATTCATCAATATAGCGGTTGCCACCATCATGATTCCGGCGACGGGGGTGCCGCTTCCATTTATCAGTAATGGAGCCTCTGCGCTTATTGTGATGATGGCTAGCTCTGGCGTACTTCTGAGTATCGCGCAGCACCCTCTTCCGCCTTCAAAACGTAGGAAAGAGCAGGCATAGTGTAATGCGAATAGTGGTCAGTGGAGGTGGGACAGGAGGGCATATCATGCCGGCTCTCGCCGTATTGGAGAGTCTCAAGCGTCTCTGCCCCGATAGTGAGAGTCTCTTTATTGGGGCGAAGACGGGTATGGAGAGCGAGCTTGTACCGCGTTTGGGGCTACCATATCAAGCAATCACTACGGATAAACTGCGAAAGACACTCTCCCTTAAAACTCCCAAAGTTCTCTTTTCGGTATGGCAAGGCTACCATGAGGCGATCACCTATCTTCGTGCCTTTAAGGCGGATGTCGTGATTGGAACGGGAGGCTATGTCGCCGCTGCCGCAGTTATGGCGGGGGTGAAGCTGGGGCTTCCTACACTCATTCACGAAGGAAATGCCGTAGCAGGGCGCACGAACCTCTGGCTTGCCAAGCGTGTTACCCGTATCGCAACGACGTTCGAAGAGGTCGTCCACGAGTTTCCGCTCCATAAGACTGTGGTGACAGGCTTGCCGCTTCGCCAAGGAATTGTCGCGCCGGACTCCCTCTCTCCTGCACAGGCACGCCTCGCCTTTGAAGGATTGTCTCCTGAAAATTTCACACTTCTGGTGACGGGCGGGAGCCAGGGGGCGCAACGCCTCAATACGACTGTGTTGGAGGCGGCTCCAAAACTTCTCGCTGCGGGTATTCAGGTTTTGCACATTACGGGGCAGAGAAACTTTGAGCAGATACAGACTCTCGCTAAGTCGAGTGGACTATTAGGATGTGCTGGCTATGTGCCGCGTGCCTTTTGTGATGAGAAAGATATGCCTCTTGCATGGCGTGCCGCATCGGCGGTTGTGTGCCGGGGTGGCGTCTCTACCGCCGCAGAGGCGTGGGCAAACGGCGTTCCCTCTATTGTGGTTCCACTCCCCACTGCCTATGCCGACCATCAGACGGCGAATGCGCGGATTGTGGCGAAACATGGCGCGGGGTTACTTTGCCCTGAAGNNNGAACTGCTCACGCAAGATGTGTGTCGTTTTCAAACGGATACTGGCTACTATAGACAACTTCAGCAAGGGGTTTACGCTCTGAGCCGCCCAGATGCGGCAGATAGAGTTGCCCTTGAGGTGTTGCGCCTAATAGGGTGAAGGGCTGTCTATAGTATCTGCCCTCTAAAGTCTCCCTTTCTGCTTTTGAGAGGGAGACTTTTTGTATCGAAAGCATAAAAGCAGAGTAACTCACTCAGGTCTTTCGCATGGAGAGTACTAGCCTTACCTCTTCACAAAAGAAGGGACGAATGCCGGGTACTCAGAGGCTTTCGCTCTCCTCAAAACTCGGCGGAAAGCGGGAGCATTGCAAGTCTCCCCTCTGTGAGGGGCTTCACAGGGG
>JAPLCR010000181.1:7014-14220 GCA_026392135.1 Armatimonadota bacterium | reverse complement strand
CTCCTTCCGCGCTCTATTTTGGTGGTACAATACCTTACCGATTTATGAGGCGAACAACATGAGTACCGTATTCGATATATTTTTGGAGCAACAGCCATCTCTCACACACGAACAGCGTGTTATGGAAGACTACACGAAATTGGGTTTTCCATACAACCCTTTTCGTGTGTCTCAGGAAGGCAAACAGGTTCCGTTTTATAAGGAGTATATGGTAAATGAGTTGAGAGAGATATTTGGATGGGTGCAAGATATCCGTCAAGGCAAAACAAAACTTGCGCTCTCAGTTATTGGCAACATCGGTATAGGCAAGTCACGGATTTTTAAGGAGATGGAAAATCTCGTGAAGGGATTACCCTCTCAAGACAGGGTTTTAGCGGAGAGCGTGGATATTCGCTCCGCGGGCTTAACGCGTCCAAGTGTTGGAGGCTGGCTATTTTCAACCATCGAAAAGATGCAGCTAAGTTGGTTCACGACAGAACTTCCTGATGGAGTATTTCCTTTATTGTGGGCTATTATTTGTGCCGAACCTAGTGTGGATTCAGAGCAAAATAACCCGCTATCAAAGGCTGTTAACAGTATTCGTAACACTAGCGACCCGGAAACAAAGACAGCGAAAGCAAGGATTTTAACTAAATGGCTAAACAGATATCCTCTAAAAACATCCGAAGCGGAGGAGTTACGGCTTTATTCGCGTATTGACTCAGACGGAGTATGGCCCACTTATCTTTGCGACCTTATACGGATTGCTAAAGAGGTTAATGTGCTTTCCACATTTTTCTTTTTTATTGACCAGTTGGAGGATGTTTATCAGTTTTCCGAGTCGCGACGTATACGAATCTTTACAGACTTGAGAGGATTGATTGATGAGATAGACAACGGGGTTCCGATAGGTTTAGTGCTATCTTGGGCACCAGAAGCGCAAGTTGGCGGCAAAAAATATATGGGGGCTACGTTACAAGGCGATTATGCCGCCCTGTATACACGTTTAATGCGTCGAAAAATAGAGATGCCATTTCTAAGTCGTGATGACGCACTGCCCTTTGCAAAAGTGTATGTCGACGCTCTGCCTTCTGGCGGACTGAAACCCGTTGGCTTTGACCAACACATCGTTGATATAGTGAACGCCGCATGGTTTGAGTTGGAGCGTCAACGCCGCCTTCAAGGTAATCGTACAGTGCCTAGAACGTTGTTGACTGCTTTAGGTGATGAAGTGGAAAGACGTGCAAAAATCACAGTGTAGCTTCTAGAACAAAAAGCCCACCTCTTCGACAAGGAGTCCGAGCAGGCTCTGTTCTAAACCACGCTACACCCTCCTAGACGACTGTAGTTTAGCAAAAAGAGTGTTTTTACTTCGCTTCATCCAACATCAAAATCTCTCTAGTTAAGAAGGGGGTTGACGATGGATGAAGCGAAGCCGTTTTTTTGCACCGTTCTCGTTCGAAATCTGTTAAACCCAGCCTCACTGCGTTAGGCTACGTAACCCTATTCGTTGAGAAGTACGCTAAACTACCTTCCAGAAACAGAGCCGTATGCCTCCGTCTGACACTCCTCCCCAAACAGAAGAAGCCCCCCCTACCCGCCTCACACGCGAAGGACTAACAGAGACATTCCGCCTCTTCTCATACACACGCCCCTATGCACGCAAATTTATTCTTGCACAGCTATGTCTCCTTGTGTCTAGCCTAACGGGGCTTGCCTTTCCCTACTGTACGGGTAGGCTGATAGATAGTGCCAACCTTAGCGTAGTGCGTAGTCCCGTAAGAGACCCAACCGCGATAGACACGGCAAATATCAACGCCACAACCCTGCTTCTCCTCTCGGTTCTGATTCTTCAATCTGTGACCTCCGCGTTTCAGACCTATTGGCTAACAGAGGTAGGAGAGCGTAGCCTCGCCGACCTCCGCAGAGATACCTATGCCCGCCTGATTCGCCTCCCCATGAGCTTCTTTGGACAGCGGCGCGTGGGTGAGTTGACAAGTCGCCTTGCCGCCGACCTCTCCGTCATTCAGGGCACGTTAACGGGGGCAGTTCCGCAGTTCTTAGGACAACTTATCACCCTTGTCGGCGGTATCGTCTTAATAACGATAACATCGTCGCGTCTCGCCTTAGGAATTTTGATTACCCTTCCCCTTATTCTGATAATCGCAGTTATCTTTGGAAGGCGTGTTCATAAGATAGCGCGTGAAGCGCAAGACAGACTTGCGGAGACAAACGTGATAGTGGAGGAGACCCTACAGTCCATTGTGAGCGTAAAATCGTTCACCAATGAGGGCTACGAGGCGACCCGCTACCGCAATGGAATGGAGAGATTTATTCTGGTAGCACTACGCGGAGCGCGTCTGCAAGGTGCGTTTGGCGGATTGATGTCGTTTCTTGGGTTCGGCTCCATTGTGTCGGTTATCTGGTATGGTACGCGCCTTGTCGCAAGCGGAGACCTTACCTTTGGACAGATGACCAGATTTCTACTCTATGCGATGTATGTGGGGGGCGCAATGGGAGGGATAACGCACCTCTATGGTGAGCTAAGGAGGGCGATGGGCGCGACGCAACGAGTGCGCGAGTTGCTGCAAGAGACTCCCGAAGATACACCGCTTCTGATGACAGAACAGCCTACGCCTGAACCCATTTCGGGAAGTATCTCCTTTGAGAATGTGACGTTCGCCTATCCCGCTCGGAACGAGGTGGTGGTTCTGAAAAACCTGTCGCTCTCCGCGAAGTCCGGTCAGAGGATCGCGCTAGTAGGACCCAGCGGCGGCGGGAAGTCCACCATCGTCTCCCTCCTCATGCGCTTTTACGACCCCGACCTAGGGCGTGTCTTGATTGATGGGAAAGAGGCGCGAGGCTACTCCCTCCATGGGCTGAGGGCGAGCATGGCGATAGTGCCGCAGGAGGTACTGCTTTTTGGGGGAACCATCGCGGAGAATATCGCTTATGGTCGTCCCGGAGCCAGCCAATCTGAGATTGAAGAGGCGGCGCAAAAGGCGAATGCTCATCTGTTTATCTCAGAGTTTCCAGAGGGGTACGAAACGATTGTAGGTGAGCGGGGCGTAAAGTTGTCAGGAGGGCAGAGACAGCGCGTCGCCATCGCTCGCGCCATCCTGCATAACCCCGCAATTCTGATACTGGACGAGGCGACGAGCTCCCTAGATTCGGAGAGCGAAAGCCTTGTACGACAGGCACTAGAGACGCTCATGCAGGGGCGTACCTCTGTGATTATCGCACACCGCCTTGCGACCATTCGCGAAGCCGACTGCATCTACGTCATCAAGGATGGGGAGGTGGTGGAGCATGGGACGCACACGGAACTGGTGGCGCATGAGGAGGGCGTGTATCGCAACCTCTCAGAGTTGCAGTTCGACCAAGCATTGCAACTCTCCCAAGCCTGACCTCACCGTACCCCTCTCCAACGCAGAGAGGGAATCCTGTAGCGTGCATTAATAGCGTTGATCTCGCTATTTTCTAGTGGCGCAAAAATGCCTCTCCTTGCGAAAGAGAGGCGGGGAGAGGTGAAAAGCGTGCAAAAATACGCCGTTATGCTTTATGGCAGTAACTACCTGTTCGCCAAAGACAACGTACCTCCGCGAAAGTACGCATTTTTCGTGTGGCGATGCGTTGAAGCAGATAGCAAAGCCGAAGCGGAGGCTATTGCCCTGCAAAGAGTTCGAGACTACCCCTACGACTCCTGCTTTATATGTAATGCTGAGGACGACCCGCCTGTTTTGCAGGTCAAGGAGGTGCGCGAAGGCTATGGCGACCTGCAACCGCCGGGGTCTGGCTATATCTATTTTGGCGAAGGTGATGACGAGGAACCGCCAAAGGGCTTCTTTGCGAAACTGCGCCGAAAGTTCAGTCGTGTAACCTATCGAGAGTGGTAACCTACACCCGCTCCACCTGTCCGCTCACAATAGAACGATACGCCGCCTCCGCAATCGCGACGTTCACGCGCCCCGTCTCCCCCGTGAAGAGCGGGTCGGCTCCATGCTCTGCCCAGTCCAGAAACGAGATAAGTTCGCGGGCATAGGGGTCGCCGTAGTTCAAGTCTTTGGCGATAATCGTAGTTGGTTCCACCGCCTCAAAAGAGCGGTACTTCAACTCTCCCCCGAAACCTCCATGCGTCATACTGCCGTTAGTCGCCTGAATATGGACGCGATATTCGCCTACGGGTGAAGAGTTGCTACTGTGTAGAGCACCAATCGCGCCATTTCGGAACTTTATCTGTACGAACAGCGCGTCCATCACATCACCCCAATCGTTTAGCTGGTGTCCCTGCGCGAAGACGCTCTCCGGTTCGCCAAATAGGAAATAGAGATAGTCGAGTTCGTGTGAGTTCACCTCTAGCAGTAGCCCCCCCGTCTCAGAGTGATTCCTGCGCCATCCTTTGCCGAAAAAGTCGCCCCTGCCGGCACGAGTGATGGAGCAGAGTTTCGCCTCGCCAATCGCCCCCGTGTCCAGTATCTTCTTCGACTCCCAGAACAGCGGAAACAGCCGCAACACCTGCCCAACGAACAGTTTCGCCCCGTAACGATGGCACGTCTCGATAATGCGGTTGCACCGCTCTACCGTAGTGCAGAGCGGCTTCTCCGAGTAGATAGGCTTGCCATGCGGCGCAACAGAGAGGATATTCTCCTCATGGTAGAGCGGCGGTGACGCGACAAGGTAGAGGTCGAAGTCGGTTCGCGCCGCTATCTCGTCCTGCGTGAAGACAGGTTCGCCTCCGTACTTTACAACCGCCTTCGCCAACTGCTCCGCATCTGGGTCAAAAATCGCCGCTATCTCCACCCTGTTCATCTTTACCAACTGGTCGAGCAACCCAGAAGCCATATTCCCACAACCAAGAACCCCTAAGCGCAACATAGCGCCTCCCTTCTGTTTAGTACATGTGTATATCGGCGGCGGGCATTTTTACGCCTAGTAGTTGTAACCGCTCTTCGTTCGCACCCTCCAAACACTGCCAAGGGAGAGCGATAGTATTATCGTAGCGTTTGAGCCACCAGTAGCCGTAGTAGAGGTAGATTCCGCGCCGCAGAGCCTCGCTTTGGTTACGCCCTCCTGTGTGCCATATCGCAGAGTTTATAAAAACCGCGTCTCCCGCATTCGCGTAGACGGCGACCTCTCCTTCCAAGGGCGCATTAGTTCTATCTATCGAGGGCTTTTCTGTTCCCAAATGCGTGCGGGGAACAACGCGGGTGGGACCTCGCTCCTCCGTCATATCATCGAGATAGAGGATGGTGTTAATAGAGAGCGGAAAGTCGCCCCGATAGGTGAAATCGCGATGCCACGCCCGAAGCGGAAAGTCCGTGCGGGGTCCGTGCCGTAGCAGGTCGTACTGCAACAGTTGTACCTGTCCGCCGAAAATAGCGCGATGACGCTCTAGTATAGGCGGGTGTTGTATGAGGTCGATAAAGACTCTATGCTTGAGCAGTTTGTGTTGACTGACCGGGGGCTTCTCCAAGTCCCACACTCTGTCAAACTCCGCCTGCACTGTCGCAAGGTGTTCGCTATCCAAAACACCCTTCACGTGCAGGTATCCTTCTTGCAAAAAGAAGGACTTTTCGTTTTCTGTGAACATCTAAAACTAAACACCTTCCTAACCGACGTTTAGGCAAAATGGGTCGGGCACCTAGCCTAAATTGACCAAATGCCCTAACCATGGGGTAAAGTTCTTTTCCACCAAGAAAGGTACCTAACCCAATGGATCCTAGCACACTGTCGACTTTTCGTGCAGAGTTGTACGCCTGTTTTTTGAAAAGTAGCACTGCTCTCATGAACGCGGTAGACGTTCTCCTGACGGACGGCACGGCAAAGAGTTTCGTGGAACTCTCGCTCTCTCCGTGTTTCCAGAGGAAATAGCGCAGCCCCTACCAAGCCATGAGGAAAGGAGAAGTAGACCGTGACGCTCTAAAGAAACTCTTCGCAAAGTACGCGCCTGAACCTGTAGAGCGATTGGTTCTTGCAGTAGACGCTTCGTCTATCCCGCGTCCCTGTTCCAAAACGGCAAGAGCTATGTTCATGCCTCCAACCTCCCCGAAGGGAGCAAACCTGTGGTCGCAGGGTGGCAATTCTCAGCCCTCGTTGTTTTGCCGAAAGTTCCCAGCAGTTGGACGTACACTCTGGACAACCAACGTATAGAGAGCGAGAAGACACAGAGCGAAGTCGCGACAAGGCAACTAGAGGCGGTGGTTCCCCTCTTGCCAGAACTCTCCTGCTTCTCGCCGACGGAGGCTATAGTAACGCCACCTTACGAAGCCAAAGGAAAACCGAACGTGACCCGAGTGAGTTGGCTTGTCTTTTTAGTAAAGCACCTTCCTCCCCTCGAAACTATTCCTGCGGTCTATGGTCGTCGTTATAGTATCGAGCATGGCTTCCGTGTAGACAAGCAAGACGTGCTGTGGGAGGAGGCGAGGCTTCGCACTCCCGAAGCGTTCCAACTCTGGACGGATTTGGTAGCCTGCGTTCGTAACTAGTGGTTCCTTGCGCGTGCCCTTACTGTTTCCCGTCGAGCATGGGAACGGAAGGAGGTGCCTCGTACTCCGTCGCAGTTGCGGAGAGCCATGCCAGCAATTATTCGCCAGTTGGGTACGCCTGCGCTTCCCTCCCAACGCGTGGTTATTCACAAGGACGGCAAAAGGGCGACAAAGTCAAGCCCGCAACGAGATACAAAACCGTCTACAAGGCGAAAAATAAGACAAATAAGACCACAGCAGTTGTCTAAACGTCAACCATTAGGGAAGGCTTGTCGTTTTCATCCACTGCGAACCGACATGACTTCCTGTACCGCTTGCTCTACTGCCTGCGTTTGCCCTGTGACCTCCGAAATGCTGCTCTGAATCACTGCGATGTCGGGAGCGGTGAGCGCGGCGGGCGCGACTTTCATCCGAGCGAGACTCGATTGGACAGACACAAGGGTCTGTAGGATCACTTCCTGCTGGGCTTCGACGCGCTCTAGGCTGGGCTGAAGAGTTTGCGCCGCCTGACAGCGGGTTTCGAGCAAATCAATGCTCTGCTCCATCGCCCGTCGCGCCGCTTCATCGGCGATTCGCGATAGCTTGGTCCGAAGATCCTCGCGTTGAGCGAACAGCGCATCGGCGGACTCGGCATTGATCGCCGCTCTGAGATTGTCGCGATGCACCTGGAGTTGGCGTGCCTGAGCGATCAAAACGTTCAACTCGGACAGAATGTCCTTGCCAGTTTGCGTATCGAGTTGAG
>JAPLCR010000181.1:0-6996 GCA_026392135.1 Armatimonadota bacterium | reverse complement strand
CGAGTTGAGTGCCGATTTCGAGAAGGAGGGAGATAGATTCGAAGTACGAGGTCTCGGAGGGTGTCGCATTAATCACCGAGCAGGCGGCACGCACCTCTTCGCTAGTCATGGATCTATCCAAGTCGTCAGCCCTCTCTTGCTTGTTGACCCGCCAGGCATGCCAGTAGGTTAGTCCCCCGAGCAAAGGCGCAGCTATTACCATTGGTCCTGGAATCGTGCCGGAATTAATACCCCCAGCCACCAGAAGCAGGGTAAGAAAGCCCACTCCAACGCTGAATGTAAATCTTACTAAGACCGGCGGCCAGTCTGTCCGCTGAAGTACGGTGCGTGCCGCCAGTAGCACATCTCGCTCCGGCGTGTGCGTATGGTGATGGTCTTGAAATTCCATCGTCCGCATATAATCGAGCATTTCGCGGATTCGCCTGGCGATATTCGGTTCGATATCACGAAGACCTATCTTCATCTGTCCTCTACTTTCCATTACGATGCAACAACGTACCCGACGGCTTAACGGCATTTGCCGTGTCCATCCGGGTATTGAGCAACGTTGCAATGTCCGGGCACTACTCCTATAACCGCTTTGAATTCTCGGTAAGGATATGCCTGAGAACGGCGGCGGGAAACGAATTTAGCACTCAATGCCTACATCCATAAGTACGTGAGTTCCTTGCGTATGCTCGGTGCCGCCTACCTACGGTTGCGCCGCAATGAAGGCTCTCACATAAAAAAAAGAGAGACCCCTTCTGCCCATATCACAAATAATGCGATACAGACGAAGATACAGCGAGTGCAACCCCTTGGAGTATTTTTTGTACATAGAGTTCCCGTCTATGGTGTCAGGTTTATAGTACCTTTCGCGCTAGAGCTATTCGCTGTCGCCGTTACTACCACGGAGGTGTTGAAACCAACCTTCGACGTTTTAACAGTAAATCGAGCCGACTTACTCCCTGCATTGACTGCCAGTGATGCGGGAACCGTAACCGCACTGTTTCCGCTCGCCAGCGTGACAACGATTCCGCCAGCGGGTGCAGGCGCGTCCAGCGTTACCGTCCCCTTTGTACCGGTTCCCCCCTGAAGCGTTGGGCTATCGAAGGTGACAGAAGCCACCTTCACCGTTGTGACGAGCAGAGATCCAGAGGCGACGAGTGCGCCCTGCGTCGCTGTTATCGTCACATATTTGTCCGCCCCTGTTGTAAAGGTCGTCACCGTAAAGTTCGCGATGGAGGCTCCTGCGGCTACGGTAACAGTAGCCGGGACAGCCGCTGTCGCCGTATCTGAGCTACTGAGGTTAAAGGTCAGACCTCCCGTAGGAGCCTTACCAGAGAGTGTCAATGTACCTACTGATTTGAGACCGCCTGTCACAGAGGGGGGCGCGAAGGAGAGACTACTACTGCCGGATGGCAACACTGTTAGCGTTGCGCTGACAGAAGCACCGCTGAGAGTAGCGGAGACCTTGAGCGAAGTCACCTGAGTGACGGGGCTGGTAGGCACTGTAAATGTTGCGGACGTAGCACCTGCGGAGAGGGTTATGGTCTGTGTAGCCGCGCCAATCTGAACCGTCATAGAGAGACCGCCTGTTGGAATTTTTCCTGTAAAGACAACGGTTGCCTTGGAGGAGGTGCCTCCCACTACAACGGGCGGTTTGAGGGTTAGCGAAACAGGTCGCGGAGCCAGTAGAGTGAGCGTACTCTCAACGCTCACTCCGTTTGCTGTTGCGGTCACTTTTACCTCTGCGTCTGCGGGTACTGGCGTGGTGGATACGGAGAAGGTCGCTTTCGTAGAGCCGGCAGGAACCGTCAGCGTGGCGGGAACCGTCGCCGCGCTGGAAGAGCTAGAGAGGTTCACAACCAGTCCGCCTGTAGGAGCGAGACCAGAGAGAGTCACGGTTCCCGTGGCTTTCACGCCTCCCGTCACCTGTGCGGGGCTTATAGTAACAGAGATGGGAACGAGGCTCGCGGAATCGCCCGCTTTCAGAACCTGTAGCATCCCCTTCGCGGAGACACTATTGATGACGGCTGTCACCGTTACCGTTTTGGATGTGAGCGTCTTCACTGTCGTCGCTTTGAAGGTCATTTTTGTAGAGCCTGCGGGAACGGTGATGCTTGCAGGTATCGTTACGATAGAGTCGCCGCTTGTTAGCGTAACAACGGCACCTCCAACAGGTGCGACTCCGTTCAGTACAACGGTGCCCTTAGAGCTATTACCGCCTACAACAGACGATGGCGCAAGCGTAACGGATACGGGGGTGAGCGGTAAGAGTTGTAAGGTCGTCGTGGATACTGCGCCGTTTGCCGATGCAGAGAGTGTTGTGTTCGTGCTAACGGCTACCCCCAATGTCGCGATGGTGAACGTGACCGAACTGGTACCCGCAGGTACAAGAGCCGTAGCAGGAGGCACTGCGTTCGGGTTATCGCTAGCAAGCGTTACCACGATTCCGCCTGTAGGGGCTTTGCCGGACAGGGTGACTTTGCCCTTCGTGCTGATTCCGCCAACCACTACGTTGGGCGTTATGGTGAACGAAAGTGCGGACGCAGGGAAGACTTGAAGATTGCCCTTTGCCGCAACTCCGCCAGAGGTTGCAGTCACTGTTACCGCTGTTTGTGTTGTAACAGCAGTGGTTTGCGCGGTGAAGGTGACAGAGGTTGCGCCACTGGGTACGGTGACTGTAGCGGGCAAAGTGACAGCGGTGTTATCGCTCACGAGATTAACTATCAGGTCGCCGGAAGGAGCCTGACCGTTCAGCAGAAGCGTCCCTGTAGAGCTGGTTCCGCCAATGACTGCCGCGGGGTTGAATTTTACGGCGAGAGGAGTGGCGGGAACCACGCGGAGGGATGCGGTGGAGGAGACACCGGAGATGCTTGCCGAAATGTCTACGTTCGTGCTACTTGCCACCCCAAAAGTCTGAACATTAAAGCTAAATGATTTCGCACCTGCCGGAATGGTGACTGACTGAGGAACGGCTGCTACGCTCACTGCGCTACTTTCAAGGCTCACCGTCGTTCCGCCTACTCCTGCGGCAGTCGGAATAGTAACTACGCCTTTCGCAATAGCACCGCCAACAGTAGTAGTTGGGCTAACCGTAACCGTTGGGGAGACGCTGCTACCCAAAGAGATGCGCCAAATACCACGCCCAAATGTTCCGGCGACAAGGTACTTACCGGGTACGATTTTCAGGTCAGAGACCTCCACATTCGGCAAGCCTAGCGGGCTGGTCGCATTGCTCCACGTCGCCCCGGCATTCGTAGTAACAAAGACACCAACATCTGTACCGACGTACCATGTCGTGTCGGGCGTGTCTAAATCGTACACAATACTGTTGTGTGATATGTCTGGTAGCCCGGTAACTCCTGCGCCGCTCACATCCAACCAAGTACGATTTGCGCCAGCAGTTGTGTCGTTACAGAGGAAAACGTGGTCTGTACCCGACCCCGAAAAAGTGACAAGTATCTGGTTCGGCTTTGTAGGATGCACCGCTATTGAGGTTAGGGCGTACCCCGGAAGCGAGGCGACTCCTTTGTCTATCTCCGTCCACGATGTTCCCTTATTCGTTGTCATCCAGAGTTGCCCGTCTCCACCAGCCGTGTAGATTCGATTGGCATCCGTAGGTGCTACCGCGATATAGGTAAGTTCGTTCGTTGTTAGTTTTTTTGCGCCCAGCCGCGCCGTCCATACACGGGTAGCAACATCTAATGAGTAGAGGTAGTTGGTTCCAGCATAGAGGGTTTTGCCATCTACCGATAGCGCAATAGGGGCGATAAAGGGAACGCTATCAGATCCTGTACTGGGCTTCGTGTAGGAGTCGCTAAGCCAGCCGTTGGTAGTAATATAGATACCAAGGAACTGGACTGTAGCAAACTGGAGGGCACTATCATAGATTGCAGCGAATCCGCCGTCACCGCCGCCTACGTTAATCCAGTCACTGGTATCGCCATTGGAGTAAGGAGTGGCGTTATCCTGCGCTCCACCTAACACAGTCGCGGGGTCGGAAGGGTTGACGGCGATACGATAGAGCTGTGTCGCGCCGCCCGTCGGGTTAAGCCCCTTGAGTGTCCATGTGTTCGCATCGGGTTGATAGTTGAGATAGAATACGCCTCCATCACACCCGACCAGTGCTTCGTTTGGGTTAGCAGGATTAATTGCCATACTGTGTTGGTCATTGTGCAGAATAGCACTATTGGTATAGGTGCTTCCTATTGAACGCCATGTAGAGCCGCCATCCGGTGACTGTACAAGGTCTATCAGCCCCACATAGATAACGTCTTTAGTGACGTTATTGACTGTTTGTGTGGAGAGGGTGAGGCGAATATCGTAATCTGCTTGCGACCAGTTGTAACCGCCGGGGAAGCCTGCGGTAATGTTTGCCCAGTTCGCCCCAGCATCCACGCTCTTATAGACTTTCTGGTCGTGCCCAGATATAATATAGACGGTTGAAGCACTCGTGTTAGAGGTAGCAACACGCACACCGCCCTGATATACGTTTGTGAATGGCGTAGAGATATTCGTCCAAGTTGCGCCCCTATCCGAAGAGCGAAGCAGTCTGCTCCCTGGGTTCAGTCCGCCAATCGCATACATATACCGCTTACCCGTATTGTCTTTCGCTCCGAGTGCTAGGTCGCTATAGATGCCGAAATCGGTGACGACTTTTGTCCAGGTCGCTCCACCATTAACGGAACGCCACACATAGCCCCACCAGTTAGGTGGTCGACCTTGCGTAACCGTAATAATTTGCGGGTTTTCAGGGTCTACCACGATGTCACTGATAGAGGTTCCGCTAAGTTCATTCAGCCCGAGATTCACCCAAGTCGCTCCGCTGTCGGTAGACTTCATTATGCCGAAGCCACTCCCCTCATAACCATCGAAGTCACCTGTACCGGCGTATATCGTCTTATTGTTGGTGGGATCTATTGCCAGACTGCTGACGTGCATGAGGGGCCAGTTATCGCTAAGGGGAATCCATGTAACACCGCCGTCCACAGTCTTCCAGACACCTCCGCCTGCGGTTCCCATGTAGTAGGTTTGCGGGGTGACAGGGTCGAAGGCGACAGCATTTGCACGACCATTGAGCGTATCTACGCCGTAGTAGGTACGGTATGGGACATCTAGTTTATTGGGACCGATAAACTGCCAGTTACCGGAGATTCCATGCGGGTTGATACCGCCAAGCCGCCCCGCTTTGCCGATGCGTGCAGGAGGCATGAGGCTTCGATGCCATGCGGCGCGAGGGTAGGCTCCCCAGTTGACGACATCGCGAGGATAGGCGCGTAGTTTCATACGGTAGAGGTGGGCTTCAAGGTAGTCTAAACCACTTTCCTCTTCTTCGCCCTCGGCTTTTGGCTTCGTACTGCCTTCCCGCTCCCGTTCTCGCTCCTCTTCTTCCTTTGGATGACTGGCACGGTATTTCGCTTCGAGACGCTCGATATGATGCTTCAAACCAGACACTGAACGCATATACGGATAGGTGCGATTGCGTAGCGTCGCTGGCACGGACGGCTTCCGTTTGGATAGAGAAATCTTGGTCGGAGTGTGCGTCCTATTTTGCGGGCGTGCTTGAGCGTTCGCAAAACCAAAAAGAAGACTGAACCCTAGCAACAGGCTCATGCCTACTGCGGCGCGGCGTAATGAAGAA
The DNA here is from genome assembly GCA_026392135.1 of Armatimonadota bacterium. Lineage (GTDB taxonomy): Bacteria > Armatimonadota > Chthonomonadetes > Chthonomonadales > Chthonomonadaceae > CAIJLM01. Next base: position 1,370 of record JAPLCR010000181.1, on the reverse strand, counting down.
AAGGGGCGTGTAGAACGTAATCCGCTCTGTGGTGTAGCAAAAGAAGAGGCGGGCATAATTTCTCCTTGAGAGGGGTGTAATGAATCCATTATAACACGGTTTTTTGTTAATTTGAGACCACTTGTCTTTCAGCGGAGGGCATCTTCATGCGCTGAAACGCAGATACTTCTCTTTATGCTGTTGTTTTCAGATTCAGAATGCCTCGTATTTCGCCTAGCTCCTCCGGCGAGAGCTTGACTCCAGAGGCTTTCACGTTTTCGCGTACCTGTTCGGGGCGCGTAGCACCAATGATGGGAGCGGTCATTGCGGGTTGATGCAGAAGCCATGCCAGCGCAAGTTGAGAGAGAGTGAGGTCGCGGGCGTGCGCGAACTTGCCCAATGCCTGTATTGTCGGAAGGTGTTTCCGCAGGTTCTCATCAATCTGCCGATTGCCTACGCCTCGGCTACCAGCAGGGATACTGCCTTCCAGATACTTCTCGGAGAGGAGTCCTTGTGCCAGCGGCGAATAGGGAATCAGTCCCAAGCCCTCTTTCACACAGCATGGAACGTCACTCTCCTCAACGCTGCGCCCCAACATATTGTAGTAGGGTTGGGACGAGACGAATCTATTGAGATTGTGATTCTCCGAAATGCGTGCCGCCTCACCTATGAGTTCGCCTCCGAAGTTTGAGCATCCGATGTAGCGTACCTTGCCTTGCTTTACCAGATCGTCCAGAGTACGCATCGTCTCTTCAAGAGGAGTCTCAGCATCGGGCCAGTGAACCTGATAGAGGTCGATATAGTCCGTCTGTAGCCGCCTTAGGCTATCGTTACAAGCGTCTATAAGGTGCGTCCGGCTCAAGCCTTCACCATTCACTCCTGCCCACATACGCCCTCGCGCCTTCGTTGCAACGGTGAGTGTTCTACGGGCTTTCCCCTTCATCCAACGCCCCATCACCTCTTCTGCCCTGCCTCCGGCATAAACATCTGCGGTATCAAAAAAGTCAATTCCTTCGTCTATCGCGCCATCCAAGACCTCGAATGTCTCAGAATCGTCGATTCTGTCGCCAAAATTTATCCATGCTCCAAGACATATCTCAGAGACTTTTAGCCCTGAGGTACCCAGCTGTCGGTAGTTCATATTGTGTCACTGTTCCTTATATTTTTTAGCCCCTGTTCAGATAGGGCTGTCATTAAATCTTATGGGTGTGTTTCATTTGAGTTGGGAGAGTCTGTCAGATAGGCGATGCGGCATAGTAATTCGCCCTCTGTACCGCTACCGCCTCCTAACCCCAACCCTTTCCCCCGTTCGACACCTCATTGGGGAATGTATGAGCGAGTTTGAGATAGGGAAGGCTTATCTGTACCCGTCCCTCATCCTGTCCTTAGGT
>JAPLCR010000443.1 GCA_026392135.1 Armatimonadota bacterium | reverse complement strand
GACGCTTCACCCTTGAGAAAGGACATTCGTTTGTTTCGGTTTTTAACAGGAGGCGAGTCGCATGGGCCCTCCCTCTCCGCAATACTTGAAGGTCTACCTGCAAACCTCCCCGTTGACTTGGAAGCGGTGAACTACCAGCTGAAACGGCGACAGGGCGGTTATGGACGCGGGGCGCGTCAACAAATTGAGACAGATACAGTAGAGATTCTCTCCGGTATTCGTTTCGGGCGCACTATGGGAGGACCCATCACCCTTCTGGTTCGTAATCGCGACTGGGAAAACTGGACAGAAAAGATGTCTATTACCCCTATTGAGAACGAACCTCCTCCCATCACTCAGCCACGCCCCGGTCACGCCGATTTTCCCGGTATGCTCAAATACAGTACCAACGACCTGCGTCCCATTTTGGAGCGTTCCAGTGCCCGCAATACCGCTGCACTCGTCGCTGTGGCGGGTATTTGCCGTCAACTTCTTCAGCAGATTGGAATTGAGGTGTTCAGCCACGTCGTAATGATAGGGGATGTGTGGGCAAATTTCCCAACCGTAGTGGACTATCGCGAACTTGCAAAGATCGCAGAGCAGTCGTCTGTACGGTGCGCCAGCCCTGAAGCCGAGCAGGCGATGATAGACAAAATTACCTACTGTATGCAAGACGGGACACGCGATACGCTTGGCGGTATCTTCGAGGTCGTGACGCTAGGATGTCCTCCTGGATTGGGGAGTTTTGTTCACTGGGATAGGAAGCTAGATAGTAGACTGGCGCAAGCCCTAATGAGCATTCAAGCCATTAAAGGAGTAGAGGTTGGGCTAGGCTTTGGTGTCGCCCAACTTCCCGGCTCAAAGGTGCATGACGAACTCTTCTTTGGGGCAGGGGAAGGCTTTACACGCGGAACCAACAATGCGGGCGGTATTGAGGGAGGCATGACGAACGGAGAGCCTGTGGTGGTGCGTGCCGCTATGAAGCCCATCTCTACACTTCCTACCCCCCTAGCTACAGTAGATATGAAGACGCGCCAAGCGGTAAAAGCCCATTTTGAGCGCTCAGATGTCTGTGCGGTTCCGGCTGCTGCGGTTATTGGTGAGGCGATGGTGGTACTCACTTTCGCTCAGACTGTTCTTGAGAAGTTTGGGGGTGACAGCCTCGAAGAGCTCCAACGTAACTACAATTCCTACATGGAGGCGGTTCGAGAGCGGGGTTTTACGCGAAACGTGATTTAGTTTTGCTGTAACTATACAGGTGGCTCTCATGGAGAGTACCAGATGTGCCTCTCGTTACAAGTCCCTCTCTCGAACTTGGGAGAGGGATGCCCGATGAGGGCAGGGTGAGGGCTACTCTCGCAACTACGCAGGAAGTACCGCCGCCGTTACGTTTTACTCTTCTCTGCCCATGAGAATACCCGTCGCCAACGCAGGGCGGGGTTGCCTCATAGGTGTTTTCGGGTTTGGGAGGTATTCGTTTTTAGGGTCTATAGGCTTTCGTGTGGGTATAGGTCAAGTTTTCCAAGAAAGAAGAGAATAGCGACCCTGAAATTGTCAAACTTTCTATAGCCTCTGGCGTTCGCCTTAATGAGTTGTATCTGGCTGTTCAAGCCTTCCGCGGTT
>JAPLCR010000447.1 GCA_026392135.1 Armatimonadota bacterium | reverse complement strand
TCTATGTCTTTGAGATAGAGAACGACCTAACAAGAGTAAACCTTTCATTTCAAAGCAAAAGCCCTGAATACTCCTTTTTGCACTCACACTCCGCTCGTGTCTCCCCTCCTCTCAACGAAAAATGCCTCTTTTGAATTTGTACCGACGATAGTTCGCTTCGGCTCTTCTACTCCGGTACGCCTTTGGCGGGCGGCTTGTAGATGTCGGGGTTTTTGCGTATTTTGTCCGCCGTCTTCTCGAGGCGATTCGCGAACTGCGTCGGGTCTATCTCGCCTCGCAGCAGAGCACCAAGCGCGTCCGACATCTCCGTTCTGCCCAGTTCAGGATAGAGACCAAGCCGCTCTGAGAAGATGCGCGAACGCCCCTCCATAATTCCAATCGCCCCCTGTAAGGCACTAGAGACCTTCACGCCCTTATAGGAATCGGTGACGGGCGAGAGGGTGTCAAGCCGCTCCGTGTACGCCTGTGCGCTCTCCTTGCTCAGCATAAACTTGAGGAAATCGGCGGCTTCTTTCGGGTGTTTCGCTTGCGAGAATACGAAGAAGTTCTCCGCGCCCCCCGCGTAGATAGCCTTCTGGTCGCCAGCACCGCCGTCCACCGTTGGGATAGGGAAGCAGGACATCTCGAAATCGGGCGGAAGCGCGTCTTTCATCTCGTTTTTCAGCCACAGTCCGCAAAAGACCATGCCAGCGCGTCTCTGAACCCATTCGCGTTGTGAATCGGTGTGCGACATCCCCATCGCGCCCTTCTGGAAGTACTTTTGCGCCATCTCCTGCACCATTTCCGCCGCCCGTATGAACTCAGGGTCGAGGAAAGCCCCTTGCTGGATATCCTGCATGGCATACCACTTCTCAAATGGAACTAGGCGTTGATAGAGAGCGATAAGCGTATAGTAGGCGTAAGTGGGGTATTTGCCCTGAAACGCCAGAGGCTCCACATTCGCGCTCTTCATATCGGCGCAGAGTTTCATAAACTCCGCCCACGTTTTCGGAGGGCTCCAGCCATGCTCCCGAAACAGTTTTTTGTCGTACCAACAGACCCAAGCGCCTAGGTTCGACGGGATGACGTAGGCTTTCCCTTGATAGGTGTAGTCGGAGAGAACCCCCTTCGTAAGCGTGTCGCGCCACTTGACAGGTTGTCCGTAGGAGGGAGAGTCGAGGGCTTCGTTGAGAGGGTAGAGTTTGCCTGCGACGATGAGTTTCCAGACGGGGAGGCTACAACTTGCGAGGTCGGGTGGGCTTCCGCGTAGTACGCGAGGCTTGATTTTGTCGTCTACACGGGGGTCGCCCCAGAGGTTAATACGAATATTGGGGTGCGTCTCTTCATAGCGATGAGCGACGCTTCTATGCCAATCCAGCCCGTACCCCCCCTCAAAACAGGCGACCTCTAGCGTGATTTGATTGGTGTCGCTCTTCTTCTCGAAGGTGCAGGAGAGGAGTAACAGCGGTAGCAACACGAGAGAGAGACCTCTCCGCCAGTGTTTTGCGGGCAATATCTGCCTCATTTCTATCTGGGCTTATCTACGCCCGGGCGTATTCCTGCATTTTGGAGACGGATGCGATACAGACCTGTACGCGAGGTCATGTAGAGGGTTTTGAAGTCTGCATCGCCGAACCCGCAGTTCGCAGGAGCTTCCGCAACGCGGATTTTCGTGAGCAGCTTGCCGCTTGGTGCGAACACCCAGACCCCACCGGGTCCTGTGCAGTAGACATTTCCCTTAACATCCACCTTCATGCCGTCAGGGGCACCCTCCTTGCTTGGCTCTTTCAGCTCCGCGAACACCCTGCCCTCGTCAAGCGTCCCATCAGTCTGCACCTCGAAAACGCGAATGTGCATCCCCTCCGTATCGTTGACATAGAGAAGCTTCTCGTCGGGCGAGAAGGCGATTCCGTTGGGACGAGTGAAGTCTTTGACGAGTAGGGTGAGTTTGTTGTTCTTGTCGATACGATAGACCCCCGCATAACTGAGTTCTGCCTGTTCAGGCTGAATTCCATAGGGCGGGTCGGTAAAATAGATATCGCCGTTCGACTTCACCACAACATCGTTGGGGCTGTTCAGCTTGGAGGCTCCGTACTTTGTGGCAAGAGCCGTGATTTTGCCGCTCTTCTCGGTTCGTGTCACACGCCTGTCGTGTTCACAAGAGATAAGTCGCCCTTGATAGTCAATAGTGTTACCGTTCGTGTGACCAGAGGGTTGCCGCCAGATTTTAGACTTCGCCCCAGCCTTCCACTGCATGATGGCGTTGGCAGGTATATCGCTAAAAAGAAGATAGCCTTGCGGCATCCAGACGGGTCCCTCCACAAACTTGAAGCCCCCATCCACTTTTTCCACCTTGGCATTAGGGGCAACTATCCCTCCCGAACCTTCCGGCTTTCCAGCATGGAGAGAGGGGGCGGCGCAGAGTG
>JAPLCR010000016.1 GCA_026392135.1 Armatimonadota bacterium | reverse complement strand
TACTGCGCTCCGAAATCAAGGATAATCACAATCTCGCTAGAAGCGTCTAGGAAGGTGGGAGTCTGCGTCGAAGCGGTAGTCATGCAGGTAGAACAGTCCTTATTACCGTATGGAATCTAAGCGCAAGGGAGAAGGTGTACACGTAGGGTACTTTCAGGGAAAAGAGTGTCCAAACTAGAAAAAATCACCCTCTACCTCTCAATTTATATGAGATAGTGCAGGGAGAACGGACAAGTCGGGGTAGACGAACTACAAATAAGGTATCCAAAATCGTTTGAAGACATCTGCATTATACACCATTTGCCCTATTCTGTCAACTGCCAAACTAAATTTCTCCTACTCCCGCTGTTACGCCTCGGAAATACCGCCCATTTGAAGCATAATATAGGCGAAGCCTTGACTTTGGCAACTTTAAACCTAATAGGAGGTCGCTCGATTTGCGAACGATAGTAGATTTGAGAAGCGATACGATTACACGCCCTACCCCCGAAATGCGCCGCGCTATGGCGGAGGCAGAGGTCGGCGATGATGTATACGACGACGACCCTACGGTAAACCGCCTTCAAGAGGTCAGCGCAACACTCTTAGGTAAAGAGGCGGCTCTCTTTGTTCCGTCAGGTACGATGAGCAACTCCATCGCTATTAAAACCCACACTAAGTCTGGTGACGAAATCCTACTGGATGGCGAGGCGCACTCTATGCTCTATGAGGCTGGGCTTCCTGCCGTTGTCGCCGCCGTGCTAACACGCCAATTTCGCGCTAACAAAGGTATACCCGACCCCCAAGACATTCGTTCGCAGATACACGTTGAGTCGCTCCACAATCCCGGAACTGCCCTGCTCGTCCTCGAAAACACACACAATCGCTCAGGCGGAGTCGTCATACCGCTCGGCGTGCATAAAGAGTTATGGGACATCGCACAAGAACACGGCTTAAAGGTACATATAGACGGCGCAAGGCTCTTTAATGCGGTAGTCGCCTCCGGTATTTCCGTCCGTGAGTACGCGGCGTGCGCCGACACTGTCACCTTCTGCCTCTCGAAAGGGTTAGGCTGCCCTGTCGGATCCGTACTCTGCATGCTAGGCGGCGGAATGAGACAGGCGGGCATCCTTGCGGCGGCGGGCTTGTACGCGCTCGAACACAACATCGAACGCCTTGCAGATGACCATGCCAACGCGAAACGCCTCGCGGCGGGTATCGCCGACGCTCATGGCGTTCACATTGTAGACAACGCCCCCCCGACAAATATGATATACTTTGACACAACTGCTCTTGGCTCGCTATTCGTCGCCGAGATGGCGAAGCGGGGCGTTATCGCCTCGACTACTGCGCCGCGCCGAATTCGTCTCGTCACGCACCTCGATGTAGATGCGGAAGACATAGAGAAGACGATAAGCGTCGTTCAAGAGGTTGGAGTGCTACTCACTCAGTAAAAATTCAGGGTTATGGGAGTACAAAACCGCGAAAGACGCAAAAAATGCACACAAGCCCCAAACTTGGAACCCTTCGCACAGGCTTCTAATCTCAAACCACAAAGACTCCTCTCCTTATTTTGACAAGCCTCTCGCAGGAACCTGACCAACTTACGAGACAAGTCCTTCTCCCGAATCGGGAGAGGGATGCCCGTAGCGCAGGGTGAGGGCTAGGAGAGGTTGGGTGAGGTTAAGCGCCAAGTTCCCAAAACGCTACTCGCTCAAGGATAAATGCCATGCTCGAATCGTTGCGACTTCAAAACTTCACCTGCTTTAGCGACCTCCAACTGGAGTTCGTGCCGGGCGTGAACGTCTTCGTAGGCGAGAACGGCACGGGTAAAACGCATATCTTGAAGGTGATATATACGCTACTAGATGCGAAAAACGTAGACGGTGACTTTGTGCTACGGCTTGGCGCAAACTTCCGAACTTTTGGGCGTAGTATAGGACGACTCATTCGCACAGGGCGAGAGGACGCTAAGATAATAGCGGTATGGGATGGTATAGAGTTATCCTGTACTATCCATACCCCCAACAACCTCACTACGTATTGTGATGCACGATGGTCGCCCAATATATCCGCTGTCTACATCCCTGCAAAAGAAATCCTCTCCAATGCGCCCGGTTTTCTCTCGCTATACAGTAAACGTTACATCTCGTATGAAGCCTACTACCCGCAAATGCTAGAAAACGCCTACCTAAACGCCCTCCGCGAACTCCCTGCGGAAATCGTGGAACTTGCCGACGAAATAGAGAAAGTCATAGGCGGGGAAGTAGAGGTACGCGGCGAAGAGTTCTTTATTAACGACATAGAGATGCCTCTCATTGCAGAGGGACATCGAAAACTCGCGCTTATCTGGCTACTCCTGCAAAACGGGCTTCTAGGCAAGGATACCGTTCTTGTGTGGGACGAACCCGAAGCCAACCTAAACCCCCTCCTCATAAGTTTAGTCGCGAAAACCCTGCTAAAACTCGCGGAACTTGGCGCTCAGATTTTCCTCGCCACGCACAGTTACGTCTTTCTAAAGGAGTTGGATTTACAAGCGAAAACGACGGAACAACTCGGCTTCTTCGCCCTCAAAAAGAGCGAAACGGGAGTTACCGCCACCCCCGCCGAAACCTATCTCGGCATTGAACCCAATCCCATCTCGGACGCATACACGCAGGTCTACCATAAAGGCTTAGAAAAAACGCTTGGCGGTGTGAAATGAGTAGCGTGTGCGTGGAAGGCGGGTTGCGCTTTACGTTCGATGGCGGAACGTGCGAACATATCGACAAATCTATCGAACAGAGCCGTAGAGAACTTGGCGTAACAACCATAAAATCAGTGGACTTCATGGTCGATTTTGAAAGCCATGTATGGTTTATAGAGGTCAAAGACCCCGATAATCCTGAAATACCGCCGCATAAGCGAGAAAACGCGCAAGACTACGCTCAGACAGACATCGTATTCTTTCAACAAGTTGTCTGCGCGAAAC
>JAPLCR010000089.1 GCA_026392135.1 Armatimonadota bacterium | reverse complement strand
GTGTAACTTTATTGCCATTAATGGTGGCAGTAAGCCCCGTCGGAGGTTGAGGCTTAAATCGTGAGCCTATCTCAAACAGGAAAATAAAGTTAAAACTTTGCGTGTTTGTACCAGGGTTAAGCAAAGTCGCTCCCAATGCGCTTGCGCTGGTAGCATTATTTGTAGAACTACTAGCGTCTTGACCAATTGACTTTGTACTAGCAGTGTTCAAGCCTAGCAACAGGCTGTAGCCTTTCCCAGCAAGAAGGTAGGAAGGAATTATCCCAGCACCAGTTTGTGTACCTCCCTGTGCGACAGAAGCTCCTATTTGTGCTCCAGATTGATTGCCACCATTATTAGCACTTCCGCCAACTTGTCCAGTAGTAGAAGTACTACTGCTCAAAATCGCATTGTTTAGGTAGAAATGTGTACCATCTGGGACTACACCCTTAGACGCAAGATTTCTTATCGCCTTACGAATATGCGCTTTTGTCGTTTCATCCGCCCCATGTTTGAATGTGACGGTGATACTCGATGAAACGTTTGGTGATGTCAAGGGGGCGGACTGGGCATAAGAGCGAATGGTGCAAAAGGGCGCAAGGAACAGCGTTCCCAGCAGTAGGGCGAAAAGCCCTAAACGCACAGATTGTTTCAACGTCCCATCTCCTTCTGTTTTGAGAGCGATGCGGTTGATGAGTAGTGTGAGTACGTTCAATATCCGGTACTCACACCACTCATTATAAACAGCTACCGTCAATCTATCGTCAAGAGAGCGTCAATCTACCGTCAATTTTGAGGTTTTTTGAGACTATTTTGAAAATATTTTTGTGATTTTGGGAAATTTAGGTAAAAAACAGGGTTTTAGCACCCAGCCCCTCTAAAACTGCCCCTTATCAAGCGCGGAGACTTCAGTTCAATCTGCACACTGGTTTCGTTCATCAAGGGGTTGTGGGGAGCGCAAAAACCTTGCTATGCAGAGCGTTCGCCCCTCCTGTAAGAAGGGGTTGGGGGGGTGGGTATCTGCTCCACGCTGTTTGGGGGAAGGGACGGGCGGCAGAACGCGATATATTGACAAGGCAGATACAATCGCTACAGTACGTAGAAAAGGACGTTGGAGCGTTATGTTGCCAAACACACAAAATGCCGACTTTGAGTTGAACGTAATTTTACAGGAAGAGGGCTTGAGCGACGGAAGTAATATATTTGTCGCCTATTGTGATGATTTGGATATTGCGTCGCAAGGGGAGACCCCCGATGAAGCGCAAGCAAATTTTGTCGAGGCGGTGGACTTGTGGCTAGGCACAGCCTCCCAAACGGAGATTGAGGCTAAACTGTCTGTAGTACGGCGACGCAAGCCAACTATACTCAAAAGGATACCAGTTCACTATGGGCAGACTGCGGGTGTTATCGGGCAGTGAAGTTTGCGGTATTCTTCAAGAGGAAGGGGTTGGGTTGGGAGGAGTGTAAATGCCCCCCTCACCAAAGTGGCGAGGAGGGCAGGGGAGGTTAAAGAGGCAAACTTTCTCTATGCGCCGCCTATTTCTTGCGCGGGTACGCCTCATCGCGGGTCGAGGCATTGTAGGCTAGAATTGCCATCACGCACGCGCCCTGTTTCAAATCGTTGGGGCGCACCTTGTCAAAAGTGTCCGACTGAGAGTGGTGGGTGAGGCTGTACTCTGCACTATCCTGATAGAACGCGAAAGCAGGTACGCCCGCATCGTCAAACGGGGCGTGGTCGGTGCCGTTCATTTTGCCCGGAAAGAACTTCGCTTTTTCGGTCAGCAGTCCCAACGCCTGTAGGTTATCAAACTCCTTTTCCAGAAGCGGTTGAACCTCGCTACGCCCCTGCAACCAAGCACCCTTAACGCGCCCTGTTCCCGTATCATGCACGAACACAACGCTGAACCGCGACATCTCCGCCTTGTGCGATTCGACGTAGGCGGCAGAGCCGTACAGACCCTGCTCCTCTCCGCTGAATAGGACGAAGCGAACGGTGCGGCGCGGTTTCAGGTTCAAGGCGTGGAAGAGGCGGGCTGTTTCCAGCACGACGCACGAGCCTGTACCGTTATCGGTGGAGCCTTGCCCTAAGTCCCATGAGTCGAGGTGAGCACCCAGCAGGACGATTTCGTTCGCCTTGTCGGTTCCGGGTATCTCGCCGACGGTGTTATAGACGGTGATGGGGCCCTTTGTGAAGCGTCCTCCCGCGTTGACCTCGATCTCAACGGGCAGGTTGCGCTTCATTAGGCGGTAGATAAGCGCGATATGCTCTTGTGTAATGAAGAGGACAGGGATTTTGCTCTGCGCCGACCAACTGCCCGTCATGTTCTGGAGATCTTGCGGCTTTTCAGAGACACGGAGCGTCGCAATAACACCCTCTTTCTGCATGAACTCGCTCAGTTTGCGCCGAAATGCCATAAACCCGCCCACGCCGTTACGTCGCGTTGGGGGCGGCTGTTGGTCGTCCTCCATCTCCATTCCGGAGAGTACGCGCTCAGCGGTTTTAGGAAGTTGTGTGAGGGGCGATTTCTCGAATGCGGGAATCGGCGGGGGAGGGGTTCCGCCCGGTAGAACGCCGCCGCGCATAAAGTTGTTGGCGGGGGGAGTGTCTACGACTATCGCGCCCTTGAGTTTACCTTTCATCGCTTCGAGGTCGGCTTCGTTTCGCGGTGCGAAGATAACAACGGTTCCCTTCACTTTACCGCGAGTGCCGGGAGTCCACGCCCCTTGGTCAACGTGCAACTTCACATTGACAGGCGATACTATATGCGCTTCGCAACGGTTACGCTCCCAGCCCTGCGGAATGGTGTAGGGTTCGAGCGTCACATTTTGAAGCCCGTACTCCTTCATCTTTTCGGCTGTCCACCTATTCGCGTCGAGTAGGCGTTGTGAACCCGTCAGGCGGGGTCCAATCATATCGCTCAGGTACTCTAGGTTATTGACGACTTCCGACTTCTCGCGCTCTTGAGAGACAATCATCATGTCGACAGTGAGCATCTGCCCTTGTTTGGCGGGGGCGGCGCGTGTCAGCGTGGTTTCAGCGAAGGCGATACCAGCGCCTAATAGAAGCGTGCAACCGATAGCGCTTGTTAGGCGGTACCGGCGTGTCCAGTGGTTCATGAGTCAGAAATCCTCCCAAAATAGAATAGAAACAAAAAATGGCAACCTACTCCTCCAACCCCTCCAGTAGCGATACCGCAAACTCAACCGCCTCCCCGAACGCTTGCAGGAACGTCGCGCACTGCGCTTCCGTAACGATAAGCGGCGGCTCAATGCGGATGACTTTCGGGTTGTTCAGGGTGTAGGCGGCGATGATACCCATGCCGGTAAGCCCGTTTATAGCCATCTCCGGAAACTCTTGACGCGGGAACTCTACGCCGATTATCAAGCCCTGACCCCGTACCTCTAGTATCGCGTCGGGGTACTGCGTTTGCAGATGGCGAAGCCCCGTCAGAAGTTGCGCCCCGCGCTCCTCTGCATTTTGGCACAGGTTTTCGTCAATCGTCGCGTTGAGCGCCGCGAGTCCCGCCGCGCACGCCAACGGGTTACCGCCGAATGTGCTTGTGTGTAGTAGCGGGTTTGCGCCGAAGACTTTTTCCCAGATGTCCTCCGTTGCGATGGTGGCTCCTATGGGCATGACCCCGCCGCCGAGAGCCTTAGCGAGAGTCATAATATCTGGGACAACCCCGTGATGCTCTACCCCAAACATTTTACCCGTGCGCCCCAATCCCGTCTGCACCTCGTCCACGATGAGCAGTAGCCCCCGCTCGTCGCAGAGGCGGCGTAGCCCCTGCATATACTCGGTAGTCGCAACATAGATGCCGCCTTCACCCTGCACCGTCTCAATGATGATAGCGGCGGTCTTATCCGTTATTGCGTTTTCCATCGCTATAAGGTCATTAAAAGGGACAAAGGTTACGCCGGGGATAAGCGGCTCGTGCGGTTTGCGATACTTTTCGCGCCCAGTGACCGATAGTGCTCCCATCGTTTTGCCATGAAAAGCCCCGTTTGTACTAATAAAGTCGGTTCTGCCCGTCGCGACTCGCGCAAACTTGAGCGCGGCTTCCACCGCCTCCGCCCCGCTGTTCGAGAAGAAGGTGTACTGCAAATTACCGGGGGCTAAATCGGAGAGGCGTTTCGCTAACTCGCCCATCTGTTGGTTGAAGAACGTGCGCGTCGAGAGCGGAAGCCGGTCGAGTTGACGGTGAACCGCCGCAACTACTTTGGGATGCCGATGCCCCAGCGAGAAGACTCCGAATCCACCCACAAAGTCTAAGTACTCTTTGCCCGTCGCCGTGCGGAGAAGACAGCCTTCACCGTAGTCCTCAATATCGCCGAACCCTGCGAACATCATCAGTCGCGCCAGTCCGGGACTTACGCTCTCTCGATACAGGTCAGCGACGTACTCAATTCTCGCCTCTATTTCGGGGGATATTTCGTCGGTCATCTCCATCAAATCTGTGGTCATTACTGATTTACCTTTCGCTACTGCGGGAAGATGTCTGCCACTGCGATATGGCTCTCTGGTTGAGCGAGAGGAGAGACTGTCTCCCCCTGTTTCCACTCCATAATCTCTCTATATCCCTCTTGTGAGGGATCCCGATGGACTATCACACGCCTCTTATCCACATCTACGACCCAGTATTCGCTAATTTCCGCTTTGGCATAGAGCAAGGCTATTGATGTGAGGTCGGGGCGTATACTGCTATCAGAAACCTCAATGACAAGGAGCAAATCATCGGCGGCAGGGTTCTCATCGTATGCAATATAACCTTCCCGCGTTACTGCAACATCAGGCAGAGGTTCGCTACGTCGTCCTATCTCGTCTTGAAGCCGTACCGGGAGTTGAATCATCAAACGCTCTAAGCCGAAGACATTCGCTAGTATATTCATCAAAGCGCGTATGATTTGGGCGTGTAGTCCGCTTTGTCCCATTTTATCTATAATCACTCCCTCTATCAGTTCGCACTTAGGGACTTACTCTGGAATAAGTCTTCCAGTTGAAAACCAGAAGCCCTCACCCCCGTCCCCTCTCCCAATTCTGGGCGAGGAGTGACTAGGGCGGAAGACGACTCCGTTGGGCGATAGTCTCCCTTTCC
>JAPLCR010000002.1 GCA_026392135.1 Armatimonadota bacterium | reverse complement strand
CTACTGCAAGCCCTTCCAGGCGGAACGCCGGGAGCCAACCTGGGAGCCCTTGCAACCGTCGCGGCTCTTGGAGCGTTACTGCCTGACCTCGACTCCGTTCAATCCAAAATCAAGAGTTTGCGTATCGGCGAAATCCGCCCGTTCGCACCGCTTGCCAATCTCCTCCATGCTTCGTATGGACACCGAGGCGCGCTTCATTCGCTCACGGGCCTCTTCGCTTTTGGCGTTCTTGTGTCTCCTCTTATCTTATTTGTAGAGTGGCAGATTCCTCTCTCGCTCTGGTCAGGGTACGCCAGTCATCTGGCTCTTGACTCCTGCACCCGAAGCGGGATACCGCTCTGGTCTAAAAGCCTCGCCCGGATTCATCTTTTGCCTGAGAAATTACGTTTTGTAACGGGTTCTATGGAGGAGGAGGCTCTGTTCGCTCTGTTAGGGGTAGCGGTGATACTTCTGCTCCTTCGCTACCTCCCGCTCACGCCTCAACTGTAAACTGCGCTCCCTATTTTTGGCTCTCAACTGCTTTTGTAGTCGCTTCGAGAAACAACAAAGCCTCTCCAAAGAATGCTCGTATAGTTGGCGTTGCCGTGCAGGTCAAGTACGCGCTATCCGACTCCCAGAGAGAGGCTGGCATGAACATAACACGGTCACGAAAGACCAGCAAACTGCGTTGCCGATGCGCAACCAACACGACCTTTTGAACCATAACTAGCCGTAAGAAAGGAGGAGGATGTCCTATCCAGAAGAAGAGACCACGCTCTACACCGCGCCAGCCGAAGACACGGAGCCGAAGATACACGAGGTTCCACCGGAGTCGCCGATTGCTCTTCCAGCGCCTGAGCCGACAGAGCCAGCGGAAGAGCGCACATCACAAGCCAGGCCCTTTGTGATAGAGATGAGGCGAGTGGAAGAGGGTGTAGGCAATCACTTTCGCCCCAAAACGGTGGTTCTTCTTACTTCCGCTCTGCGTACCTCAGTACTGCTCGCGCTTCTTCCAGACGAAGAGTTCAAAACCCTCCTATGCCTGCTAACCTTTGTGAATGCTAACGGGGACTGTCTGCCGACGCTTTCCCAGATAGCGACGGCTCTTGGGATACCAGAGGGCAAAGCGAAAGCGCGATTAGAGCGGCTACAACAGTTCCAATGGCAGAGGAGCCCGCTCATTCATCGCCTCAAGCGAGAAATGGGACTGGATGCCTACACTCCTTCCATGCAACTACTCGAAGTCCGACACGCTCCTCACGCCAATAGTGCGGAATCCAGCGCAATCTTCGCTCCAATGGCAGGTCGTGAGGCGGTGATAGCCCATTCAAGAGCGAGGTATGCGCGTAACAGGGAGGAGGTGGAGAGAGAAATCGCGACGTTGAACGGTTGGGAAGCCCCGCCAGAGTTTGCGACGGAGGAGGAGAAGGAACGGAATGAACTCCAACGCCGTCTGTACGCCACCGGAATACCTAGAGAGCAGGCAAACGAGCTACTGGAGCAGTTCCCTCCTGAACGCATACGAAAACAACTCGATTGGTTGCCCTATCGCGGCGCAAGATTCCCTGCGGGATTTCTTGTCTCCGCCATTGCCGGGGACTATGAGCCGCCCTCTCAAGTCAGGGGAATATCAACTCCTCCGTCCTCTACTAAAGAGCCTCTTGAGGAGACTATCCCATCTGAGCCGCGAGAAGACATACTATGACACCTTTAACTCGCTCACAATTGCGGAAAGAAGCCTCTCGTGCCTATCCGACGCGAAGTACGCCGTTTCCGAATCAACTATTGGATACGGAGATGCCGTGCCTCTCGGATACCGAGTGGCGTATCTTATGCGTGCTTGTCAGGCAAACTTTGGGGTGGCAGGAACAAGATGGGGGGAAGCGGAAATGGCGGGACTGGCTGACCAACACCCAACTGAAAGCGCGAACAGGCAGGGAGAGCGCCGCCATAAGTCGCGCCATACAATCTCTGCTTGTCAAGAGGCTCATTGTCGTTGAAGATAGCGAAGGAAAGCCGCTACTCGCCTCCCAGCAACGACAAAGCCAAAGGGGGCGACTCTACTTTCGACTACACCCTCGTATCGCGCCTAATGATGTTGAAGGAGGACGTAGCCCCAATGCCTTTTCGGATTTGGTGAATGAAGGCTCCAAAAAGGAGCGTAACGCCGATAAAAGCGAAAACACAAAAGCGAAAACGACAAAAGAAAGTTATTACAAAAATACCCCCGTATTGGCGGGAGAATTAGAATCCGTTCAAGGTTTTTTAGCCCTCTACCAACGAAGGTTCCAAGAACGTTCGCCTAACCGATTGGCTCCTCCCTGCACTCCGCAAAAAGAAGGAAAATTCGTCCGCCAACTGTTGGAGCAATACTCCTATGAAACCCTTTGCGACCTGCTGGAACTCTTCTTCACGCTCGAAGACAGATGGGTTCGAGAGCAGGGCTATTCGCTTGGAGCCTTCCGACATCGCCTTCCCAAACTCCTCATGCACCCTCCCGATAACGCCGCTCCCTTGACAACAAGAAACGTCAACTGGTCAAAAGTGGAGAGTCTGCTTCCTAACGCTAACGAGCCAAAAAGCAATCCGAAAGGAAGAGCATGAATACACATCCCGCAGGCGCAAAACAAGACGCAACGGAAAGCGTTATCCCACGGCGTGTGAAAACGGGAGACATTTGGCAATTAGGGAGACATCGCCTTCTGTGCGGGGATAGCAGGGACAAAGTGCAGATAGCCCGGCTCATGCAGGGTGAACGTGCAACCCTCACGATAACTTCGCCACCCTATAACCTAGGGAGAGGCGCGACTCTTTCCAGCAACCGCTACCGCAAAGAGAGCAAGTATCTGGGAAATTCGGACAGGCAGTGCGCCGCTGNNGGACAGGCAGTGCGCCGCTGAATACCTTTCCCTGTTGGAATCGGCGACGCGAAACGCTCTGGAGGTCTCCGAGACCGTTATTGTGAACTTGCAGATGCTCTCAGGGAACAAACTCGCCTTCCTTGAATACCTCTACGCCCTTCGACAGAGCCTTGCCGACATTGCCATCTGGGACAAACTGAATACCACTCCCGCCATGGGGCGGAACATTTTCAATTCCCAGTTTGAATTTCTCCTATTCTTCTCCTCCCGAAAGCGCGGGAAGAACGCGACCCGGACGATACATACAGCGGATTTCCGAGGGAGGGTATCCAATGTGTATCGAGGCGTTCCCCAGCGTCACAACGCCTA
The DNA here is from genome assembly GCA_026392135.1 of Armatimonadota bacterium. Classification (GTDB taxonomy): domain Bacteria; phylum Armatimonadota; class Chthonomonadetes; order Chthonomonadales; family Chthonomonadaceae; genus CAIJLM01. The sequence goes on along the minus strand of JAPLCR010000002.1, from coordinate 517 downwards.
CTACAAATTCCATGCGGCGACTTTTCCAACTCATCTACCGAGATGGCTTATGCAGACTGTTGACAGCAAGCGAGGAGTCGTTTTTGACCCGTTTATAGGGACGGGAACAACTCTTATGGTAGCGGAGGAGATAGAGAGGAGATGCTTCGGGATAGAGATAGACCCGCTCTACTGCGATATTGTCCTTCACCGATTTGAAGAGGCGACGGGGCAACTCGTAATGCAGATATAAACATCCCCTACGACTGACATATGTTTTTGTTTTAAGAACCTCGGAACGGAGATATTCCCGCCTAATATCCGCTGAACAAATGTTCTCATTGGGAGGCTGACTCCTCGCGTTTGATATGGTCACGCCATCTCTCTTATTTTTAGCGCTTTACTCCTGTTGCAGTAACACTTACAAATGATTGTAGAGGATTTCAGGGTCGCTATAGGGAATAAAAATCGTAACTACTCAGGCTATCTCGCTGGGAAACGAGGTTTCCCTTTGAGTAGAAGTTGTAGTGCAGTCAAT
>JAPLCR010000709.1 GCA_026392135.1 Armatimonadota bacterium | reverse complement strand
TAATAATACGACTGCGCGTTTGAGGTACGCCGTACTCTTCGGCGCGATACAGATGCACGGTTAAGCGATACCCGTTGCCAGCGCAACGCATATCGTGCAGAATCCGCAGGAACGTTTTACCCTCATTGGCACTTGATAGACCGCTTACATTCTCCGCGACAAAAAATTTGGGCTTAAAGTGATTGATGGCACGAATGCCATAAGAGTAGAGCGGACCAAATGCGCCGTCAATTCCCTTCTTCTCGCCAACAAGACTGAAATCGTTGCAGGGAAACCCAAAGGCAAAAGCGTCTATCGGACTCAGTTTTGTAATATCCAGAGATAGCACGTCTTCACAGTGTACTGTTTCCGGTTCGGCAGGGCAGATATTCCGACAATAGGTGAGGCAGGTAGGCTTGTCGTAGTCAGAAGCCCAAGAGTGTGTGGCTTTGTAAACAGTATCGCCATCCTTCACTTTGGACTGTAGTGCTCCATAAGCGATGCCCCCGGACCGGAGAACAGCTCTCCAAGTCGAAAAGTAAGCGAATTATCAACCCCTGAGTAAGGAATTCCAATATCTCTGATGTATTGAATTCGTTTCTCTCCGTTTCCCATGAACAAAGCAAGGTCTGATTATACTGTTGGACATCTGCGTTGTGTTCTCCTCTCCCGTTCACGACACTACTACCTTCACGGCACGCGAATCCAGCTATTGCCGGGCAAGCGGCTCACTAACCCAGAGAGTTCCATCAAGGTCAACTCTACTCCCATTTGCGAACTATCTAAACCGCACTCCTGTGCTAGGTTATCCAGATGCTTGGGTGTGTTGGAGAGGCGTTGGAGTATCTGCGCGGTTTGCGGTGAGAGGTCGTTCAGGTAAGGAGGTGGAAGTGCTGCGGGCACGGTGGGAGCCTCCTCTAAACCAAGTTGGAACTGCTGCGCCTTCTGAGAAGGCACTGGAACGAGTTGGAGAGCATAGAGAATATCCTCTGTACTTAGGATTGGTACGGCTCCCTCTCGTAGAAGTTCGTTGCTTCCAACACTCATAGGGCGGTCGATGTTACCCGGGATTACCATCAGTGTTCTCCCATGCTCTCCGGCAAGTCGAGCTGTTATCAATGCCCCGCTACTCTTAGGTGCTTCGACGATGAGTAAGCCGAGCGACATCCCGCTCACGATACGGTTGCGTTGCGGGAAGCGCCAAAACTCCGGCTCTGAACCTAACGCAAATTCAGAAAGTAGAGCACCGTTCGCAGCTATCTGTTTAAAAAGAGCCGCATTCTCCTTAGGATAGCAGACATCTACCCCGCACCCCAGCACAGCAACCGTTCTTCCACCTCCTGCCAACGCCCCCCGATGCGCGGAGGTGTCTATCCCCGATGCGCCCCCGCTTACAATGGTCACACCCCTCTCGGTCAGCTCTTTTGCCATCTTCTCTGCGACTCCCTTACCGTAAGGCGTACCTCGCCGCGACCCCACGATTCCGACGGCGAGGTGGTCTAGTGCTGTGTAAGAGCCGTATACAAAGAGAAAGGGAGGCGGATCGTGAATTTCGCGGAGAAGCGGTGGGTAGTCACTATCGCTGACAAGGAGTATGCGAAGCGGGTGCTCTTGAAGCCACTGCCTCTGCTTTTCGGTAACGCGGTTCGCAGGGTCGTGAAGGCGCATAGTATGACGGGAGAGCCAGCCGGGAATATCTTCCCGCTCCGCATCAGAAGCGGCTAGCGCGAGTTGTGGGCTGAATTGGAAGCGTTTGAGGAGTGCTGTCAGTAGGCGCGGTGTAAGCTGTAGGTTGGCGAGCAAAAGCCACGCCTCTACCTCCTCTTGTGATTGTCGTGTTGTCATCTACTCTCTTTGAACCTCGTAATAAACACACTGCACGTCAAAAAGACATACAAAAATGTCCCCTGAAGTGCAAGACCCGGAACATATTTGCTCTGTTCCGGGTCTTGGTTTCTGTTTTGAAGAGGTGAGCGCGGGTTAGTTGCCGTTACCGCCACCACCGCCGCCAGCACCGCCGCGTCCTTTACCTGTTCCGCCAGCGAGACCGCCGCCGGGTGTCGTAGTTGACTTTTTACGAGGGCGGGGACGAATACTGTCATCTACGTAGAACGACCACGATTTGTTGACAGTGTTCCCCATCCAGTCTTTAGCTAGGATGGTTAATGTGTGGTGTCCATCGGCAAGAGTAGTACGTTGCCCCGTATTGTTATCCAGAATAACGTAAGTCAACTCACCAGTGTCTGTGTCAAATGCGAAGCCCGGTTTGTCGGAGAACAGGCGAGCGGAGGGCTTTTTAGCAATCGGCTGCCCATCCAATTGTAGTGAGATAGAGTTCGGGACTAAACCAGACCCCTCATCCACGACTTTGGCGGCGATGTAGAAAGGAGTTCGTCCGCTAATGTAGTCGCCCTGTGTAGGCTCTACAACCGTCACCTTAGGGGCTTGCGTGTCTAGCGCCGCATTTTGGAATGCGGTAAGCGTTCCATCATCAGAAGGCACATAGAGAGTGTTTCCACTTATAATAGGTGGAGCCGACACATTGGTAGAGGTCGGAATAGTGGTGTTATTCGTAGAAGAGGGCTGAATAACATAGTGCCACAATAGCGCACCACTAGTCTTATCGAACGCATAGACACCGCCAAGCACTGTCCCAACAATAACGGTGTTACCCGATACAATAGGGTGTGAAATGGGGTCATGCTCCAACTGGGGAGGAACTTTCCAGAGAGGGCGACCTCGTGGGGACACCGCAATCAGGTACCTATCGCTGTTTGCAATATAGGCATTGCCGTCTTCGTCCACGCCCGGTCCTGAAGGGGATTCAGAACCAATATTCATGGAGTAGCGGAGTTGCCCGCTAAGCGCACGATAGCAGTACAAGATATCCCCTGCACTGAGATAGATGTTCTCACCTGACACAGTAGGAGTTACTGAGGCGGCAGAAGCGTTTAGGCGTTTTGCCCACCTAAGTGTCGCACTACTGGAACTGACGGCACGAAGCACCTGATCACTGGTAACAAAGTAAAAATTCTCTCCAGAGGAGGCAATATTGCCTGCAAAATCACCGCCGATTTCGCGTCCTGCACGTTTGCCTACTCCCCAAACACTTGTCAACGGTTCACCGGTATTTGCATCCAGAGAGTAGACTTTCTGATCGCCGCTACCAAAATAGACAACACCGTTGATGACTGTAGGAGAGGTGACTGCCCCAGCTCTTGTGTTATAGTGAGGCCATTTTTGCTTACCGCTACTGGTATCCAGCGCATAAAGACCATCACCTGTTCCAAAGTAGACGACTCCGCCACTTACCGTAGGGGTCGTCAGAATGGGCGAGGTCAGCGTCGCATCTGTGGGGTACTTCCACTTCAACGCGCCCGACTTGGCATCCATTGCATAGATACGTACGCCTGTTGCGTAGTAGAGAGTGTTATCCAGTATAACAGGGCTAGAGGGGTTGTTAGGGTACTGCGTACCTGTAAACTTCCAGCTTACAGCAAACGGTGCAGTAAGCCCTGCATCTGCACCTTTGGGTTTGAGCTTCCCTGCAATGGCAGGAGAGCCTAAACCTACAAGGGCAATGGCAGATAGCAGTAGTGGAAAGGCAGACAGTCCGCGCAAACGAATACGCGTTAGCGTCATAATTGAGAACTCCTTGTAGAGAATTCGGTACGCAAGGGCATTATCTTTGATGATTCCAATAGCAGAGAGGCACCGCCTCTCAAAAGGAACCGCCGCATACTTTTCTATTGATGATTAAGACGACCCGTCGTCTAAAAACGTTACACTGGTGCAAGAGGGGTTTCCCTCAAGATAGGGAGATTATAGAATAATCTCTTACCACTGTCAAGCAACGCAACACGGGTTTTTCGTCTTACTACTATCTATTACGACAAACAGAGGCAAAAACCCTTCTCTTTCTTCTTTAACAATAGGAGAGTTTTTGCTTGACAAATGGCGAGCGAGTTGCCTATAGTGTATTTGTGTTTTAC
>JAPLCR010000474.1 GCA_026392135.1 Armatimonadota bacterium | reverse complement strand
AGTAAGACTTCACCCGCTGTAGGTAGCTACGTTGTAGAGTGCGCTTGAAAAGGTCAATGGTTGGATGCCCTTGTTTGAGTTCGCTCCAGATTCCAGATTGAAGTTCGCCAACCATATCGCTCACGCTGTAGGCACTGCTTCCTTGTATGGCTTGAGCGTCCATCAACCTTTGAACACGTACCGGAGAGAGCAGGATGTTCAGTACCATGCCCTGATGCCGGGATAGAGTGCCTGCCGCGCCAGAGGGAGTGATGCGCTTTAGCACTGGGAGCGGAATAAGCTCTTTCGGACGCTCGAACCCGTACTCAATGAGGTGGCGCATTGCTGCCTGCTGTCGGGCTTTAGGTACGGCTTGGAAGACATCTCCACCCTGCCCTGCATGGTAGTCGGTCTCAACGACTCCTCCAATAATGGCGATGACGTGTATCAACTCCATCTGGAACTGCTGCATCAGACCGTCGAACATTTCGGATAGGCGGGAGTAGTCTTCGCCGTATTTTGTGCTAGCAGGAATGAGCAGATTAGCCACACGCTTTAGGTTTTGAAAGCCTAGCCGCCCCGCTTCGAGACCGTCGTTGCTGAGGTCTTCAATTTGAATAGTGGGGTCGTCGGAGAGAAAGACGTTGCTGTTTTCTCTGCTACCGAATCGGACGGTAGGGTTGGTCACTTGTCGGGTAGCGATGAGGTTCAGTGCAGATTTCTCGTCGTCTGGCGTTTTTGCGCCGTCAATGGGCTTGTACCCCCACTCAATCGCAAACAGATCATAGGGACCCAACTTGGGTATCAGGCGTGCATTGTCGCCGGGTTGCGCGACGTAGTTGAAGCGCCCGTAGTCCATAATGGAGGCTTCGTTTCCCCACTTTTCGGTAAACGCTTTGTTCCGCAGTTGAGCTACTGTAAAGGTGGAGCTCGCTTTGTGGTTGTGGCGTAAACCTAGAGTATGCCCTACTTCGTGGCAGACTACGTAGCGGAGTAGATCGCCGGTTAGGCTGAGCGGAAAGGGGAACTTCTGAGCGCGTGGATCAAGTGGACCCACTTGTGAGAAGTACCACTGCTCGTTAAGCTTCAGAATGTCGTGCCATACGATAATGTGTGCGGAGATGATTTCGCCGCTTCGCGGGTCGTGAACATGGGGTCCCATCGCGTTTGCAATAGGATTGGGAGCCCAGCGTATTACGGAGTAGCGGGAGTCTTCGGGATCCCAGGTAGGGTCTTCTTTTTCGGTAGGGGCGAGTTTGCAGATAATGGCGTTTTTGACTCTACGCCTTTGCGAACGTACTCTCTGAACTCTTCCGGCACTTCACGGCTGACATAGTAGATAATCGGCTTAACGGGTTCTGAGAGGGCGGCGCTGGGGTCTTTTTTCTCTAGGCGATAGTGTGCGATGTAGCTCATATCGCTAACGCGGTTCTCATTACGCCCCACGTCTTGAAAGTCTTCGGTAAAGTACCCGACACGGGAATCGGCGTTACGCCCCATCATGGGCTTTTCGGGAAGAAGGTTTAGGCTATAGTGTATGGTGTAGGTTGCTGTACCACGTGGACCGCCTGTGGTAGCGACGATGCGTGTTTCTATGTTGTTTGTAAAGGCTTTGATGCGCTCGATATAGGAGCGGCTAGGGTCTGCCCCTGCTCCAATTGAGCCGACAAGTTCGGTGGGCGGCGAGAAGTAGAGGCGTGTCGCGTCGATGACGGGGCTTTTCTCTTTACTCTCGGTCTGCACATCGAAGACCGCGATGATGGGCATTATAGTAGCGTCTTTGACGGCGCGTTGGATGGATTCGCCCTTTTCAGCACGCAATTCGAAGTTCATGAGGCGGAGGAATAGCTTGTTTTCACGACGAGTAAAACGTATCACTGCGTCCCGGACGTGCGCCCCGCCGAATCCTGTTCCTGTTGGAACTTGCGCCGCCTCAACCTGCCAGAGTATGTCTCTATTAAGAAGGTTGGAGGGTATCTCGAAGAGTATGCGCTCTTCAATACGGTGTACCGTGAAGACACCTTTTTCGGTTTTCGCCTCTTTCGTCACGACATCCTCATAGTTTTTCAACTTTTTGGGGTCGGGTGGCGTAGGCAGTTTTGCAGCCGCGGCAGGTGGCTGACTAGCCGCGGGCGCGGTTGGTTTTGGCGGGTCGGTTGGGCGCGGAGCCTGTCCCATTGCTTGAGGGGCTAGACATCCGAGCATTAGCGATAGCCCCATGCCGGCGATGAGGTTGCGGCGGAACAACATACTATGGTTTCTCCTCTTTCAAAATAAGACGAGCCTTGTTTTGGCGGCTCAATGTAGTAAAGAAAGACTGCACTTGTTTGTAATCTGAGGGCGGAATTCTACCGGATTTCTCCTCTTCCAACTCTGTAAAAAGAACTGTTCGTCCGTCATCTGACTTGCGGGTCGTACGATGATAAGACTGGATAGGAGAACTCAGATTCATATCGTTAGGTATATCTACAACACTATACCCTTTTGGAAGCGTTATGCTGATATCTACGCGATGCAGAGCGATATAGGTCTGCACGACAGGGTAGAGTCGTGCCTCTTTTGTAAAGGGGTGGGCTTGCAGACTTTGACTGTTACCGAGTGTAAGGGGGATGAGCATGAGGCTCCCCGTGCGTTCGGCAAAATCGCTTATGCTCGCTTTGATGCGTAGCTTGAACGTGCCCTCTTTGTTCAGCCCATCAGGGAGCGAATAGTCTTCTAGTTTACCCCCAGCAAGGAATTTTTGCGAAAGGGCTGTAACAAGATCTTTATATTTGGAGGGAGCGACGGAGCGAAGGGTAGCCCGAATCTGCTGTGCTATCGCGCCTAGCATCTCGACCTCAATTTCGGCAGTGGCACTGCCATCACCATTGAGAGTGATGTTGGATTTGAGGTGCATACCGTTCTCTTCGGGACGATAGCGGGGAATAACTTTGAACTCACCTTTGCCTTCTCGAACAACAAAGCCTTCGCACCCTCTATCGCCATCAGGAATATCGCCAAAGGCACAGGTCTCCGCGGTCGCATCTAACCAGTACTCCTTGCCGTTTATTTCAGACCACGCAATGCAGTGGTTGAACGCGTTGAGGGTGGGAAGTCGGCTCGATACGGTGTGTTGCTCGCCTGCCTTCAAGAGGACGGGGTGCGCCTTAATGCCTGCTTTGTTTAACATAGTGATAAGCAGCATGGCTTTGTCTTTACAGTCGCCGTAGAGGTTTTTATGCACATCTGCGGCACGGTGGGGCTTGAAGGCAGAGAGTCCGAACTCTAGCCCTACGTAGCGTGTTTTGTTTGCTACCCAGTCGTAGATGGCGCGGGCTTTGGCTTCGGGAGTGGTTAGGCTCTCTGTCAACTGTTTCACCGTTTTGTCTATTTCGCGATTAGAGCTCATCTGCGATTCCGCTAGCGTCCAGAACCAAGTAGCTACGGTTTGCCATGATGTGAGCGACGACCCCTCCATCCAGATACGTACTTCGTCGATGGGAGGCATGGCGGGTTCGCGCTGAATAGGTGTGATAGCCTTGCGCTCCCATTTGTAGGTTTTTTTGCCGCCTTGTTGGGTAAGTAGGGGTTGGAGTGTGCCGTCGTTGTAGACCTTAAACTGCATCGTTTTGTTTGCGGGGAGTGTTAGGGTGTATTTGCTTAGGACGACGGGTGATGTGTCGGAGAAGCCCCAATACATCCAGAACTGCCCCGGCATGAGCAGGGGTAGAGTGGTCATCTGAAAGGTGTAGTCTATTACGCAGTCGTCCTCGATACCAGGCATTGAGAAGCCGACGGCGACTGCATCGTCGTACATGAGGTATTCGTTAAAGGGCGAGGAGACTCGAAACTCGGAGGGCTTCACCTCTAAAACGTCGCCATTTTTTTTAATGGTTCGAGCTTTCAGTACCTTTACGCTCTGATAGGAGGAGTTGTAGGGAATAGAGACCTCTGCAAGATGACGTGCCCTCTCGTTGAAGAGTTTATACGTCTCGCGAAACTCGCCTACAACTGTGCCGTCGGGCTGTACAGTGACGTTCCCCATGTCTATAAGCCGGACGTAGTCGCTATCTGGGTTCTGCTCGGCTTTTGGGGCGTTGTGTATGGCACTTTTCAACTCGGCATCGAGTGCGCTCACCTTTAATGGGGCGGTTTGCGGTGCGGGGGCTGCACCGCTTTTGGGGAGGCTAACGGAACATAATAGAATAGAGACAAGGATACGTTGGAACAAAGTGAACATTGGGCACTCCCACTCTTTTTTGCTGTGTGCTTATTGGTTACTTGGTGCTCAGTTTCCTTCTCGCGCACATCAGATCATGTTTTGGACGATGAAATCGTTAAAAGGTATTGGTGACTTTGCATAGTAGTTTACAACCTTAGAGTGTCCACAGGGAACCTCTTCCAAAACTACACCATTTTCAGCCCCAAGAAGAGGTTTGGCTAACCATACAAAGCCTCCCCTATTCTGTCCAGAGTTCCGGGGAGTAGGCATCTCGAAGAAAAAGCCGCTTCCGCTCCGAATTGGCATTTTCTATCCACTTCGTCGGAACTACTTGAGTGAATCGGTGAGGTGGTCCCGCCTCTTTAAAGATATCTATCGCAAATATCCGGTAGGGATCTGGGGAATCTAGCGGTTTCGGCTCGACTCCATGGAACATCCGTGCATTGAGGTACACCATACTGCCCGGCGGCAACTCAAGAGGAACAAGTTGTAAAGCCCTCCCTGCCTCATCGTCATATTCGCCTGCTAGCATTCGGGCAGGGGTCGCTTCCTTCGTTGGGGAGACCCTATGGCTTCCGGGGATTACAGACAGGCTACGGTCTCCTTCTGTAAAGCCATTAGGATAGTAGAGAATCTGAATATACTTCTTTTCTCGTTCTGCAAGGTTTATAGGATTCGTATGAAACCAGTGGTGGTGGTCTTGATGCAAAGGAACTCGCTCCGCACCGCGAAGCGCAATATTGAACGACGAGTGGCAGAAATGGTAGTCGTGACCGACTGTCGCTTGCAAAAGCGCAGTCACTAAGGGCGCATCTATAAGCCTATCTGACCAGTACCCCCGATTGTCACATGGGCGAACAAAGTGAACCTTG
>JAPLCR010000569.1 GCA_026392135.1 Armatimonadota bacterium | reverse complement strand
TGCGTGGGATGGTGCAGTTCGAAGCACAACAGTACATTCTGTTTCCACTTGAAGAGGTGGTACTAGACTACTGCCCAGTGGAAGACTTTATAGGCGGTGACGACCTACAGCCAGTACTACTCGCGGCGGTGCGCCGCCCTGTTGTACAGGCTATCATGGGCGCGTGTGAGCGCAATGGGCTAGAGGTCAGCCAGATAACTGTCTCCTCATTGGCGTTAGCCGAACACCTTCGTGGGACTATAGAGACAACTGCGCTTATCCATGTTGAGATTGGCGTGGTGGATGTTGCGGTTATCTCAAACCGCCAACTTCTCTTTTCTCGTTCTAGCCAACTGGATATGGTACACTCCTCCGAATTCGCCAACCAGCGCCTCCGCGAAGAGATAGCCCGCACCTTCCTTGCCTATCAACATGAGTTTGCGAATCGCCCAATACAAGAGGTGCAGTTAAGTGGAGAGGGACTCAGCCAAGGCACATCGCTGGAAAGCCTGGTTCAAGAGGTAATTGAGATACCCGTGCGCCGCCTCCGCGCCCGTCTTCTCCCGCCAAATGAGGTAGGTAACTTTTCGATTACAGTCGGATCCGCACTCCAATCGCTCTCTGCCGGACAAGAGCGGGTCAATCTTCTGCCCACTGAAGGCGCAGAGCGTAAAGCGGAAGCAAGTCGTAAACGCAACAATACGCTTGCCGTAGCAGTAGGGGTCGTCGTGGTAGTAGGCGCAGTATGGGGTATCAACTCACAACTCAAAGCACAAGAGAAAGGTGCAAGAGAACTCAAGTCAATAAGTGCCGAGCTAGACGATAAAAAGAGTCAGGCAGAGACTCGTAGAAGGGTCTACGATAACACAAAGTCAATTGTGGGCGATCTTGAGCAGGGTTTAGGGCGCAAACACCCCATCGTGGATGTTATGGTCGTAATAAGCAAGGCTCTGCCTTCTTCGGCGGAGGCGTGGCTTACGCAGATGAGCTTTGAGCGTGCAGGAACGCTTACGCTACGCGGAGAGAGTAAATCTGAGTCCGCTGCGACGGATATGGTTATCGCCTTGCAGAAGACGGGCGCATTCTCAGAGGTACATTTGGGCTATATGGGCGACGCGCAGGGTGTAAACTCCCAGAACGCCGTGCAGGGCAACACGCCCAAACCAGTGAACGTAACCCCTGGCAACGTTTCGCCCCTGCCGGGCATGAAGAGCGGTCAGACAGGAGCGCAACCCGGTATACCTCCGCCGAGCGTAACGCCTCCACCGAGTATACAACCGACTCCCCAACCGACACCGCAACCGAATCCTATGCCACCCAGTATGCCGATGAATATGCCGAGACCATCACCATTTCCGGGCGGTCGCCCACCAGGATTTCCTCCGGGGCTACCGCCACCGGGAGCCATACAGATACAGGGTGGTACAGGAAATGTTCTTACAGACTCAGCACCTGTATTCACTGAATCGACAATAGAGTTAAAGGGACCTAACCCCGGACAGATTCCTAATGTGGAGGCAGAACAGGCGGTAAGAGCCTCCGCGCACGCTGAGGCAGAAAAAAGAGCGGCAGTAGCAAAACAAGCCCCTCCTATCCCTAACAGAACCATTGTGATACAAGGGGGGCAACCTACCGCAATAGGTAAGGTTCAAATCATGCCTGCACCCGCTCATCAGCGGACACCTATCCTTATAACACCGAATAGTCTAAAGACAGCTCAACCCATCCCCCCCGCCAAAGCTGTCAAAGCGAATCCTACGCCGATAGTACCAAAACCTGTGGTAAAACCGACGGTAGCACCCGCAACAGAAGTCATGTCGGCAGGCAAAATGAGTTTTGTGATAACCTGCAAGCTCAACCCGAACGCGAAAGACCTCATCGCTACTGTCAAAGCGGAGACCGATAAGAAGGAGACAAAAAAGAGTGAACACTAGCCCTTCAGGTCGGCGCATTATCAGCCTGCTCATTGTGGTAGCGGTTATTGCCCTTGTCTGGAACTTCGCCAACCCGCCCGCAAGTGGACAAAAGGGCAAGCCCCTGACGAAGGAGGAGGTGCAACGGCAGATTAATGCTGTGAACGCCGATATTAAGCAGATGAGTAAAGAGCGGTTGGAGATGGAGCCGAAAATCGAAACACTCTCCTCTGATAAGGCGGCAGATGAACTGATACCCCGTATGATACGCGATTTACAGCGTATCGCGAAAGAGGCGAAGGTACATCTCGCAGAGGTAAAGCCGCAACGCCCACGCCCCGTTTCGGCAAAACTAGAGAAAGTGACCGTTGAGGTACGCCTCCGCGCTCCATTCCAACCCAATGCCATGCAGTTTTTCTATCTGATAGAAGCCCCTGAGGGCAAAATGGTGGTGGATAAGTTCACGATAACCGCCACAGACAATAAGCGGAACTCCGTTGAGATTTCCGCAAACGTTACCCTGTTTACCCGCGCTCTAAGCACTGTAGGAGGAGATAGTTCTAATGTCACGCAGAAATAGCCGTTCCGTTCGTGTTCTGTTACCTGTGGGAGTACTGATGGGTATCGGGACGCTTACCATGGTATCTCAGAAGAATCAGGCACAACAAAAACCTGCCAAGACGACACTGTCCGCGTCGCCCGTGATTGAGAGCGCGAAAGCGGATGCGAAGACCAAAGAGGTGGCTCTCAAGATAGACGCTAAAGGGCGTAGAGGGCTGGACTTCTACACCAAAGAGGCGAGGGCTTCCATGTTTGGCGAACCCATACCGCCAGCCCCCAAGCCCATCGTCATGCCCCCGCCTCCCCCGCCCCCGAAGCCGGTAGTCGTTCCACCCGTAGAGGTAGACCCTTTCGCAGACTGGGCATACACCGGAACCGTCTCGTTTAACGGGCAAAAGATGGTGCTTCTTGAAAACACTAAGACGAAAGAGGGACAGTACCTCCACATCGGTGAGAGTTTTCTAGGAGGGCAGGTCTCAGAAATAAACGACAATCAAGTCACAATGATGGCAGGCGGTAAGATGAGACAGTTGGCGAAACAACAGAATATAAACCTCGTGCCGCTAAACACAAGTGCCCTTCCAAGCGGACAACCTGGACAGCCCGGAATGCCCGGTCAACCCGGAATGCCCGGCGGGGCTCCTCCTCCTATGGGAAGCGTAACCATGATGGGCGGCAGTACGGTAATGATGAACAACTCTTTTACGGCATCGCCGATGATGGGGCGCAGAACCGGCAGACGAGTAATGACAAGATAACAAGGGAGCAGAGATATGCGTAGTTTGAATACAAAGTTTGAAGCGATTCCTGTGCCGGACGGTAAAGGGCTACCCGATTCCGTCTTACGCTACTACCAGCAACGCAACTTCATTTCGCGGCTTGGTGTCTGCCTCCTTTCGGCGAGTATGTTGACCACACAGTTCGGCTCATGGGCGCAGGCTCCATCGGTAACTGCGAAGAGACAGACAAAAAGTGCAAAACCGGCTCCCAAAAAGGGAACCACAAAAAACGTTACACCGCCCTCCAGTATAGGTACTCCGATGCCCCTGCCTCCGCGCAGAGGGGTGCCTCCCATGCCACGCCCAGGCGCAGGTTTACCGATACCTCCCCCAGGAGGCTTCCAGCCGGGCAGTGTGACGGTGGCTCCGCCTCAACCGGGTGGTGCTCTTCCCGCTCCGCAAGGGACAATAACGTTTGACTATCGCGGAACCGACATTATGAACGTGCTAAAGTTCTTTGCACAGGTGTCTGGTTACAATATCACGGTAGACCCTGGGCTTGCGGGGCAGGTGACTATCATCAACCCACGCCCTGTAACAGTAGAAGAAGCCTTCAAGGTACTCCAATCTGTACTTTTCGTGCGCGGGTTTACAGCGATACGTACCGACAGCGTTGTGAGTATCCTTCCTATGGACAAAGGTGTGCGCGGCACTCCTACCGTCAGCACCGAACTTGACAAAAAGGGCAGACCCATTATCGGCACAGGGACGCAGGTAATGACGCAGGTTATTCCTATTGAAAACGTGGATGCAGAGGCACTTGCGAAAGAGCTACTCCCTCTGACTAGCGTTGGGGCGAGCCTTATCGGTAGTCCCGGCACGAACACACTCATTATTACGGATATGCCTAGTGTCATTGAGAAGATTGCGAAACTCGTCAGCGTTTTGGATAAGGTCAGTAGTAATAGCCTGATGAAGACCTACTTCCTTGAACGTGCCGACGCTTCCGCCATCGCTGAGATTATCAATAACCTCTATCAGAAGTTGACTTCTCGCGGTAAGGGCGGAGGAGCCCCCCAACAACCGGGTATGCCCCCGCCCCCACCAGGGCAACCTAATACAGGAGGAGGTCGCCCCGCGGTTGTCGCTGTCGCCGACAGCCTTACGAATTCGGTAACGGTGGTGGCTTCGGAAGAGAACCAGAGGCAGATAGCAAAAGACATCATTGGGAAACTGGACGACGAAGACCATATCGCTCTGGATTACGAAGTCTACAAGGTGCAGTTCTCCGACGCGCAAGACGTTGCTAACCTCGTGAATCAGGTTCTGAATAACCTGCGCCCACAACCGAGCCAAGGCGGCGGCGGCGGTGGAAACTTCGGACGCTTTTTTGGTGGGTTCGACCCATTCGGCGGCGGCGGTCAGCAGCAGTCCGTATCTAGTACCGACCCCTACGCAAAGGTTATCGCCGACGCGCATACCAATAGCCTCTTCATTACGGCGAGCGCCGACCGCACGAAGAAAATCAAAGACCTGATTAAGTCTATTGACGTGAAGGTTCCCACCGAGACGACAACCTTCATCTTTCCCTTGAAGAACGCTGCCGCGCAAGATGTAGCCGAAGCACTAAACCAAGCACTCTCCACACAACAGGGGAACAACGGGTTCGGAGGCGGATTCTTCTTTGGAGGCTTCGGCGGAGGCGGCAATAAAACCAATCAACGCCGCCAGCGTATCAATCGCCGCTTCAACAATCAGAATAATCAGAACAACAACTCTTTCGGTCGCTCCGCAGCCCCGGCGGGTCCTCCGAACGCTCCCAGTGGTGATAATACCGATGGAAGCACGGCAAATGGCGGCGGCGCAACAACAGGCTCTGCTATTCCGCAAGGTGTACAGGGTGTGATGACTCCGAACGGCTTTGTTCCTACACAAGGGGCTGGCGACTCTAATGGTGAGCGAACGCGCCAGTTCTACTACGATGGCGGATACGGTAGTAGGCAAAAGGGGCTAGGGACTAGCCGTAGCCCACTCTATGGGCGCGGGCAAGGGGGAGGCTACTCCAACCTGCTCCAACTTCAAAACAACGTCTTTGTGACCCCCTCACCGGGCGGTGATAGCCTTATTATCACCACTCTCCCCGCGAACTATCAGGCTCTGAAAGACATTATCGAAAAGTTGGACATAGTACAGACGCAGGTGATGATTGAGGTAATCATCGCCGAAGTCACCTTGACCAACGACGAGAAGTTCGGCACCGCACTGGGCGGTTCACTCTCGCGCCTGTTTAAAGGCGATAACGCCGGCAAGTTCCGCATGAATCTGCCCGGGGACGGTTTTGGCAGTACCTTCGACGCGAATGCGAATGGAGGGCAGTTCTCCATAGCTGGGGCTAACTACGACGCGCTGATTCAATCTCTAAACAACAACTCCAAAGTGAAGGTGCTGGCAACCCCTCAACTCTTCACGACAAACAATCAGGAGGCGGAGATAGAGGTGACGCAGAAGGTTCCCTATATCACCTCTCAAGATTCGGGCATCTTCGGCGGGAATCAGGTAGGGCAAAAGGTAGAGTATGAGTATCCCGGTCTCTACCTGAATGTGATACCAAGTGTTACGCACGACGGGCAGGTTTCAATGGACGTTCTGCAAGAGGCAAGCGAACTTGTCCGATTTGACCTTCTCGGCACAGGTATCAGTGCCATCCGCGCCCCAGTCACCAATACCCGCCGTGTGAATACTCTCGTTACTGCCTTGAGCAACGACACAGTGGTTATTGGCGGATTGATGCGCGAAAACAACTCGCTGACCACTGCAAAAGTGCCTCTACTTGGAGACATTCCTTTTTTTGGACAGTTCTTCCGCTCAAGAGAGAAGACGAAAACCCGTGTAGAGCTGGTGATATTCATGACTCCCCGCGTAGTTTCGAGTACGAAAGAGGCGAGAGAGATGATGAAAACCATGAGTAGCCACATTCGTATGGAGATTCCCGACCTCACAAAAGCAGAGAAGCGCTTTGCCCCCTCCAAAGAGAAAGAGCCTTCTAAATCTATGGAGAAGAAGGTAGAAGAGAAAAAAGAGAAGGTCGAGCCTAAGACGGAAGAGAGATCTGAGTAAGAGGCTTGCAGTGTGGTAACATGATTCCTCCCGAATAATGAGATAGGGATGACAAAAAGAGACCTCGTTTGGTATGATGAAGTTGCCCACTTCTCAACCAACGAGGTCTCTTACCATGAATTACGACGCACAATCTGATGCTCTGTAAGTCGCATCTGAAAAATCTCAAGTGCTCCGAGAACAACTCACTCTCTTTCTTGCTCCGCTCCTTAGATGCCAGACTGGTACGCACCTTCCGA
>JAPLCR010000264.1 GCA_026392135.1 Armatimonadota bacterium | reverse complement strand
TTCCAAACCCGATGTTTGCCCGGCTCTCTTGCAGAACAACAGGAGCAGGAACGAATGGAGGAGTTCCATCGAGCCAAAGCTCTGCGTAAAGAGGAAGAGGCGAAAAATAAGCCTCTGCTGGAGGCAGAGCGTGAAAAGAAGTTTCTTGCCGCACGTCAGGCTTATGAAGAGCGCAATAAGAACAATCGCTCACGCAACTATAATCGCTGAATGGGACTGCCGGAATATCTGGGAAAGCAAGTCTGCCCCTCTCCTGAAAAGGGAGGAGCGAGTTAAGCTCTAGAATGCGGCTACTATTTAGAACAGAAACGAGAACAGTATGACACCCCCATTTACGCTCACTCCCCCACAAGGTAGAACCAAGGGCGAAGTCAAACGCCTACGCTTGGCGGGCTTTATCCCTGTCTCCATTCAACACAAAGGGATGGACACTCAGCACTATCAAGTAGAAGCCGCGCCTCTACAGGAGTTCCTAAAGCAACATGGGCATACCGCTCTAGTGGAACTACTGATAATGCCGGGCGAAATTCGTCAACGTGGCATTGTACAAGGGCTACAGCGAGATGCTATTTCGCTGAAAATTCAACAGCTGACCCTTCAGCTAGTACGCATTGAGGACACCCTCAAGACACAAGTTCCGATATCATTTGTTGGGAAACCTGCTATGGTGAACCCCAATGAAGCGATGGTGATACATCAGGCGGATCATCTACTTATTGAGTGCGCCCAGAACGATTTACCAGAGTATATTCTCGTGGATGTAACACACCTCGTACCTGGCGGCGTGATACACGTTAGCGATCTTGCCCCGGATGCACGCTACAAAATTCTGACACCTTCACACACCTCCCTAGTTTCCCTCACAAGAACACGCGGTGGTGGAAGTACAGCTGATGCTACGGAAGCCGCCGCAACAGCCTAGCTTCTCATTAGGTACGCTTAAAGCTCACTGGTTGACCTACGCCCTTCTGTTATGCAGTGTACTGCCCTAACCCTCCCCGCTCTGGGGAGGGTACTTTATCGCCCATCAAAAGAGGTTCGATAGTGAGCCTCTATTTTGCAAGCCTAGCGCATTGTCGGGAAGTCGGGTTAGGATTGTTCCAAAATGAGAAGATTTCACGCTCAGAGCAGTCGCATAAGTGTGTGAATCAGGGTAGAATAGAGATATGTGTCGCCAGCACTATGCGGCGGATAGGGTCTTGTTGTTTTCAGAAAACAGTTTCGTGTGACTACAAAGACTTACTTACACGCCATGTGACACACGATTAAGACTCAGGAGTAAATATGGTCGGTAAGCCTCATTTCGGTAAAACTCAAGTCATGCAGTCGGATTGGTATCGGGCTCTCACTAAATATGAGAAACCCCATTCAGGCAAAGCAGGGTGGCAACTTTTCAATACCTTCGTTCCGTATATAACCCTCTGGGCAATCATGGTCTATATGCTCCAGCACGGAGTCCCCTACTGGAAAGTACTCCCCCTAACCCTACTGGCTTCCGGGTTTTTGGTTCGTATCTTTATATTTTTCCACGACTGTGGTCATGGCTCTTTCTTCTCTTCGCGCACATTGAATCGGATTGTGGGCTATGTATGCGGTGTTCTGACCTTCACTCCTTACGAGGAGTGGCGGCTAGCTCATGCTGGACATCATGCCCACGCTGCTGACCTAGAGCGCAGAGGAGAAGGCGATATATGGACGATGACGATAGAAGAGTTTCAAGCCGCCCCCAAACGAACGCAACTCGCCTATCGCTTCTATCGCAACCCACTTGTTCTATTTGTCTTTGGACCGCCAATAATGTTCATGCTTCTTAGCCGTCGCCCTCACAAAGGAGCCGACAAGCGAGAGCGCATGAGCATCATTATCACCAATCTGGCGATATTGGCGATACTAGGGTTAGCAAGCGTAACCATTGGGTTACGTGCCTACCTTATGATACAAATACCTGTTATGGGTATTGCGGCTATCATTGGGGTATGGATGTTTTACGTACAGCACCAGTACACTGGAGTCTATTGGGCGCGTCACGATGAATGGGATCCGATGAGAGCGGCACTAGAGGGCAGCTCCTACTACAAGCTCCCCAAAATCTTCCAATGGTTCAGCGGAAATATCGGATTGCATCACATCCACCATCTGCGCCCCCGTATTCCTAACTACAACCTCCAGAAGTGCTATAACGAGGTTCCCGTGTTTCAGGAAGTCAAGCCAATCACTTTCTGGAAAAGCTTAGCCTATATGGGCTTGCATCTCTGGGACGAAAAGAACCAGAGGCTCATTAGCTTCCGAGAACTCAAGAGAGGCACACTGTAGCGGGGATAAGACCCCTGAGCCGCCCAAGAGACCAATTTTATACAAGAAGGAGACATACATGAGTAAAAGTAAACCCGAAAGAACTACCCCCAAGATTGCCGGCTCACCCGTCTATGGACAGGGTAGCCTCGCTGCAAAGCCGGGCAATTTCGTCTACATTCACCGACAGAAATATCACGTTTTTGTGGGCTTGCAAGAGGTACTCGTTACAGATGACAAAGAGCAAGCCTTGACTGCAGCCGCAAGCGCGACAGCACTTTAAGCGGCGAAACAACTACTATAAAGTAAACTGTTGCGCCGGAGAGCCAGCAGGTAAGGAGAAGACCATGAGCCACAGAAGAAAAAGTCAGCACAGAGCACGTCACCACAAGCATGAGATTAAGCCTGGGGTTCTGCCCGCCTTCACCACTGAGCTGGTAGCCGTCGCAGTTGGTGCACCCGAAGCCAGTACCGCATCAGAGACACCTGAGAACGAGACTGCTTCCGAAGCCCCTACCAACGCGGAATAGGGTAGTTAAGCCGACAGGAAGATGGCGTATTTGTCATCGTAACATGAGATAGCTAAGAAAAGCCCCTCTCCCAAAACTGGGAGAGGGGCTTTTCTATTGTGGGTAACACACCTTCACAGGTAACTACTTAATGCCGATTTTAGCAAGTGCCTGTCGAATCTTATCCTCTTCAAACCCCACACCACGGAAAAGTATCTTGCCGTCCGAACCAATAAGGTAGTTGGTTGGGTACGCTTGAACCCCGTACTGTGTGTCGGCGTTGTAGGGCTGGTTCCCCTGCTTCATGCCGATATTGAAGGTGAAATGGTTCTCGTTGATGTATTTGTTGATGGTCTCTTTATCGTCAGAGCCGTTCAATGCGATGATGGTGAAGCCTTTGTCCTTGAACTCGTCGAACATCTTTTGCAAATGAGGAAACTCCTCACGGCACGCACCTCAACCATGGAACCAGAAGTTGACCAGAACGGCTTTCTTCTCTTTCAATGTGTTTTCGAGCGAGATACGTCCATCCTGCGGAGTCGCAAGGTTGAACTCAGGCGCACGGCTATTGACGGGAAGAAACTTCTCGTCGTAACTAGACTGCGT
This sequence comes from Armatimonadota bacterium, assembly GCA_026392135.1. Taxonomy (GTDB): domain Bacteria; phylum Armatimonadota; class Chthonomonadetes; order Chthonomonadales; family Chthonomonadaceae; genus CAIJLM01. The sequence continues at coordinate 783 of JAPLCR010000264.1, read as the reverse complement.
GGGTGCTTTATACAGTACTGCATCGCGGGGCGGTGCATAGGCGAACTGAGAGTTGGGGATAAGCGCGTTCATCTTGAGGTTCGCGAACCTCTCCTCATCTGACACGCTTAACTTTCCCTGTGCGTCTTTTATCTCTACCTTGGCGATGGTTATCAGCTTTTCAGGGGAGACGTACAGTTTAAACATCTGCTCCTTTGTCGGGGTGAAAACGAGGATACTATAACTCTTACCCGCTACTATCTCAGTTCCTGCGTACTTAGGTTCCGACTTACCAAACAGCTGTGTAGGCGAAAAAAAGAGACTTTGGAGTAGACCGCCGCCTAGTCTCGCTCCTTTGGGGTCTGCTTTCATCTTCATATACTGCTTTTGACTCGGCATATAGATGATGAAATCTTTTCCGTTAGAGGCGAACGTACTCGATTCTCTCCCCGTCATCTTCGCATAGAGTAGGTTTGGGCGTTTAATTCTAAACACCCCTTTGGAGGCTTGAGTCTGCCCTCCAAACTTGGCGTTGGTTTGTACCTCACCGGAGAGGGTCTTGATGGATAGGGTCGCCTTTTCAACCTCTTTGAGGAGGGCGGCTCCCTTCTCGTCGGCACGAGAGAGGGCAGGCGATACCAATACATACAGACTACCTGCTATTCCGGTGAGCCACTTCGATGTTCTGTTCAATGTCATGGCTCCTTTTAAGGACAGTTGCGGTGCCATTTCAGCACGCATTTGTGTTATAACACTTAACGAGAGAATTGTCAATATCTATAAGTGAGGTTTAACTACTCAGCC
>JAPLCR010000430.1 GCA_026392135.1 Armatimonadota bacterium | reverse complement strand
ATAGACAAACCAAACTCTTCCGCTAATATCGCAGCGATATAGGTGCGTGTTCCCGTTCCAAGGTCTTGTGTGCCGACCTGTGTGGCGATGCTTCCATCTGAATGAATGAAGGTGTCTACAACACAGCTAGCGTAGCCGCCTCCGCCCCATGTTCCGACGGCGCAGCCAAAGCCGCGCTTACACGACTTAAATGCTCCTGTCAGGGAGCCGCTACCTGCCGTTTTGGGGCGTTTATTCCACCCGATAACCTGTGCCCCTTTGTCGAGCTGACGGTGATAGACGGGGTCTTTGAGATTCATTTTGCGAAACTCTATCGGGTCTATATTCAGTTTTGCCGCCATCTCGTCCACAACCGACTCCATAACAAAGGAGGCTTGGACGTGACCGGGCGCTCTCATAGCAACTCCGCCATCTTGATGTGTGTGGAGTGCGGCGGAGGTAGAGTAGACACTTTCCACAGCGTAGACGTAGGGGAGTCCTGCGAAGGAGCCTTGTTCCACGCCGCCGAGGCGTATCTCTTCTGCCTGAATTGCGAGCAGTTTCCCCTCCTTGTTTGCCCCCAACTTCACTTTCACCGAACAGCCGCTACGATTTCCGCCTGCTACGAACTCATCGTGTCGAGTCATCATCATTTTGACGGGTGCTTTGGCGATTTTGCTCAGCTTACAGGCTATTTCACCGGGGAGTTGCAGTCCGAACTTGCTTCCGAAACCGCCTCCCATATACTCTGCAAGTGCTGTCACAGAGTCCCTGTTTTTCAACCCCAAAGCCTTCTGTGCGTCGTCGGGGATGGTGTGGGTGCCTTGTGTGGAAGCCCATACCGTGGCTGTCTCGCCGCCTCGATAGTCTACCAGAACGCCGTGTGTTTCTAGGCAGACATGGTGCATGATGGGAGTGAGGTACTCACCCTCCACGCGCACATCACATTTCGCCAACGCCTCTTTGATTTCGGCGAGGTCTCCACGCTTGCCTGTTGCTCTCAGGTTACCTGCTCCTCCTCCTTTGAATACCTCGGGGGCATCTTTGCGTAGGGCATCTTTGGGGGTAACAACGTGGGGCAGTTTTTCGTAGGTGACTTTGATGGCGCGTAGGGCATCTTCCGCAACTTCGGGCGAGACTGCGGCAACCGCCGCGACGGGGTCGCCTTCATATTTAAGACCTTTTGCCTCTTCGTAGAGTTTTACAACCGCTTTGACCCCTACCATGGCTTCCGCTCTGCTTGTATCAAGAGCAGTCACCTTTGCGCTGGCATGAGGGGAGGTGAGAATACGTCCGTAGAGCATACCGGGCACGTGGACATCGTAGGTGTATTTAGCACGTCCTGTCACCTTTTCAGGGGCATCTAGCCGGCGTAGGTGGTGATTGATGAGGGTATGCTCTTCACGAGGTCCCCATGTCGTTTTTTTCTTTTCTGGAAGTGACACTGTTTACGCTCCTCCGCGCATTTTCTGGACGGTCTCCACCATTGCTTCAAAGATACGGGGATAGGTTCCGCATCGGCAGACGTTTCCTGCACAGGCGTGCTTTAACTCTTCGAGGCTGGCGGCGGGGTGCTTCTTGAGTTGGGCGGCGATAGCCATAAGGAAGCCTGGGGTACAGAAGCCGCACATGAGCGCGTCTTTTGAAATAAACGCCTCCTGTAGCGGGTGCAGTTTGCCATCGGCTCCTGCAAGCCCTTCTACAGTGGTTATCTCTTTTCCCACTGCGTCTAGTGCTAACACGTTACAGCTGTAGGCAGATTTTCCGTCTATGTGAACGGTACAGGCTCCGCACGCGCCTAAGTCACAGACGAGTTTTGTTCCGGTGAGGGGCGGGTTCGCGTTGTTTCGCAGGGCGTAGAGGAGTGAGGTACGCGGCTCCGCTTCAAGTGTGATAGAGTGCCCATTGACTTTGAGGGTGAGGGCGTGTTTTCCGGGCTTGAAGGAGGCGACGGCAGGGGCGGCTTCCGCAGATTCGGGCGCAAGCGCGTCTGGTACGAGCGCGGTTCCTGCGCCCACAACCCCAACCCCTTTGAAGAACTGTCGGCGGCTTACGCCTCGTTTTGGGGCTGGGTCTCTTTCGTTTTCTTCTGGCATGGAGCTTCTCCCATTGAGTTAGTATCTAGATGTTCGGTTTTGCGAAGGCTCTGCAAACTGCTTGAGTGCGTCTGCGTACTCTTCAGGGGTGTCTATATCTGCTAGGATCTCAGAGTGGGACACGGGAACGGTATGCCTGTTTTCGGAGTGCCGTGCCATGAGCGTTTTGAGAGTCGCGTCGGCGGGTAGTGCTAGTATCTCTGGTATGCAGGAGGCACGAAACAGGATAGGGTGTCCGCGCTTACCTGCATACTCAGGTTGGATGGTGGACGCTTTACTGGTTTTACTGGCTGTTATGAGCGCGTTAAGCACCTCGGTAGTAAGGAAGGGCTGGTCTCCCAAAAGGAGCAAGAAGCCTTGACAGTCCGCAGGCAGGTTCGCGACCCCAACTTGAATGGAGGAGAGCATACCCTCTTCGGCGTAGTTGGGATTGTGAACAGCAGTAGCCTTATATACGTTAAGTAGAGGGCTAATCTCCTCCTTGAAGTGACCTGTAACGACAAAAATGGGCGAAATTTCCGGTATGCTTTGCAGGACTTCGAGGAGATGGGCAAGCAGAGGCTTTCCGTGGAAGGGGAGCAACTGCTTGCAGGTTCCCATTCTTTGAGACATTCCTGCGGCAAGGATAATGGCGGGGAGCGAGGACATGGGTTAGCGCCTTAACTGCGTTCAGACTGGTCGCTGGCGTACTCTGAACATTCGGCGCAAACACTCTCCAACGCGCCGAGCAGTTCTGGTAAATCGTCCGTTGTATACAGTCCTGATTCCAGAACCGCCCCACCGAACGACCATCTATAAAATTGCCAAACCTGCCCATTGCTCACGATACCCAGAACACTGTGGCGGAGGTTGTCTTGCAGGTTGTTCCAGTGGCAAGCGTACATCTCCGAAAGACACTGCGCCCTACCCTGCAAAAAGTCATCGCGTTTCGCTTCCGCAACGCATAACAAAGGGGTCGCAGCATAAGCCCGCTTTGGCGTGATAAGATAGTCGGCAATCCCCGTCAGCTCGTTCGTTTCCAGAAGGCCCTTCAAGTTGGCGTAACGAGGGACAATTTCGGCGAACAGAGCGTCCATGAGAAGTGTTTTCGCCTGTTCGGTGGTCTGTAGGTCGAACGATTTGAGCCGATGAAGATTCTCTTGAAGCGTAGGGCTTGGCGGGCAGGGCGCGGCGTTGATTTGCCAAGGGGTAAACTCCTCTGCGGACACCAACCCTAAAGCCTCTTTGAGTGTCAATCCTGAATACTTACGTCTCATTGCTAATGCCTTTTCTAAAGTTAGGGTCGCCGGCGAAACCTAAACTGCTCTTTGAGGGATTCCCATACATTGAAGACGATAGGGCACTCCTCCACTCGCTGTATCATGGCGAGAGTGCGAGAACGAAACTCGTCTTTGTGGAGATAGGGGTAGCCGCGACAGACATCCGGTCGATGCTCATAGACGGTGCAGAGGTTGTCCTTCAAAAACGGGCAGGGTTTAGAGGCGAGATGCTTGAAGGTTCCCTCAAAATCTTTGGTCTCGGCAACATAGCGCTGTGTAAAATCGCCTATGCTCATTTCAAGCCCAAGCGCCAGCCGTTCAATGTCCGCCTCCTCTAAATTGATAGTGAGGACTTTACAGCAGTTGGCGCAGGTTTTGCAGTCTATCTGGCTCCAGACCCTCTCCGTCGTCTTGTGTACAACGCGGTCAATTTCGCTACTCTCCCTGTCACTCATTTTCAGGAACGTGCGGAAGCGAAAGTCCTCGTTCTCGTTCTGATTGGCAGTGCGTTGAATGACCTTTATATCCCGTATCAGCGAGTCTGGCATGGTTTTTACTCCCTCAATAGCCCCTGCGCGAGTATCTTCTCGGCTATCTCCATGGTTTTTACCGCGTCTCCGAAGTGGGAGGGGGGCAGGGTTTTAGCGCGTACTGCGTCTATAAACTGACGATTCTTTGCCTGAAAGCCGCCGTATACGTAGAGGTCGTCGCTGCCGGCGACTTCGCGGGTATCGTACAAGACCCCTTGCGTATCGCCATCGGCATAGAGAACGCCCCTGCCCTCGTGTTCTGCCTCCGCGCAGATACCGTGCGCGTGCATCTGAACCCGGAAGACACGCCGACCGCTCGTCCAGCTATTGATGAGTAGCCCGGTCGAGTCGTTCTCGAAAGTCAGCATCACCGCGAAGAAGTTTATGTCGGGCGTTCCGAGGCGGCGCGTGACGCTCTCAATGCGCTTCACCTCGCCGCCGCACATCCAGCGTAGGGTGTCTATTGCGTGTACGCCATCGTCCAGAATATGGTCTCGTGCCCCCAGAAACGGCTCCGGCAGGCATTTGTAGAACTCGCAAACGGCGTGGTCTATGGCTCCCCGCTGTAGACAGGCTTCATGAAGTTGCACCACCATGGGGCAAGAGCGGCGCTGAAAACTGACCTGCGTGGTGCAGTGGTGTTTCTCCGCGAGGTGGGCGAGCGCCCGCGCCTGATGCAGGTTCAGCCCCATCGGCTTTTCGATATAGAGGCTCAAGCCCTGCTCCAAGCACCATTTCCAGACGGGGTACATCTGGTCGGGGTCGCCTATCGCATACACCGCGTCGGGCGCAACCTCCTCTATCATCTGGCGGTAAGTGGTCAAACTTGTCGCGGGGTAGCGACGCTCCACGCGGTACTTGTCGGCGGTGGCGTGGAGGCGGGGCGCGTTCAGGTCGCAAATCGCGGCTATCTCCACATCGTCGAAGGAGGCGAGCGAGGGGTAGTGGACGCTGTTCGCCATACTTCCCGCGCCTATCATTGCGACTCGTGTTTTATTCATTGGGGGTTGTCTCTCCTTCAAATAGGGCGCAGAAACTCCACGCGATTTGACCAGCCCTGCGCGTGTTCTGTATCGTACAGAGCGATAATCCCGTGTACTTGGATGCCTATATCCGACTGCGCTATGGCACGACTACTGAGGAAGATAACGCCCGCGTGATTGCGCCCTTCCGCACCCCATTGGACAAGTAGGGTGGATATAGTGCGTTGGTCGTAGGTCACGAATGTCAGCCCCTCTTCTTGCGCCGCCGTCAATATCGCCTCATCTCCAGCATTCAGAAACGCGCCGCCTCGCCACTCTCTCAGGCTGTGGATGGGAATGTAGGGACGCTTGTCTCTGATGCGTTTTGCCACATCAGGGGAGATGTGCGCGTCCGTCAGCAGGGCGAGCATTAAGTGACAGGCTCCTCGCCTTGCGCGGCGAAGGCGGTAACGTGCAGGTTGGGAAACATCCGTTTCAGGCGCTCCTCGCCTATGTCGTTGTCTGCAATCGCTAGGTCTATCTCGTCGGGATAGGCGCGGTAGTAGTTCAGAGCGGACTGTACCGACTCGGCAGGGCAACTCAGGTGCGTTGCGACGCGGGAGGTGTCCATCTCGAACTCCTGCGCCACCATAATGAACTCCCACACCGCCATGCCCGTCTGCTTCACGTAGGGTTGCCTACCTAACGATGTGTTGCAGAACTCTATTCCCGCAAACTCCGCCTCCTTCAGTGCCTCGTCCAGCAGAATGAGACCGGCGCGCGCACGGGTCGCGCCGTTACCCAGCATACGGGCGAAGCGGTCAAGGCGACCTATCATCTCTTCGGGCAGGCGCAAACTAACCGTTTGAGACATAGCGTATACCTCGCTTTCATTGTTTCTACTGCTTGCATTGTACACTATGCAAGCGTTTATGGCAAGGCTTTAGCCATCTACGAGCAGGGCGAACGCATCATAATTCGCCATTATCGCGCTACAGTGAATATTTGTATCCATATCACCTTGTATACTAAGTAGTGGCGTTTTCTTGGGCTTGTGGTTCAGGTATAACATTCTCATCTCCGGTTAGAGGTGTAT
>JAPLCR010000266.1 GCA_026392135.1 Armatimonadota bacterium | reverse complement strand
GCGAAATCAAGCCATTTTGGCTTCAAGCACCACTTTACAAGCCTGTCGGCAGAGCGTTTTGAGATAGAGACACCCTATTTTGATAGGGTGAGTAGTTACGTCTCAACAAAGCAGGCGCAAAGGTTCCTGCTTCCGTCATAGTGAAACGTGGTACGAATTCTGCAAAGTTTTTGGTAACGACCAAAAGCAGCGTAGATGTAAGCCCCATCCTTTAAGATGCAGTTGGGAACCAGTATCTTGACGGCGGAGTTAAAGGTACTGGTACCGCGAACCGTAACACTAAGTCTGGACAAAAGCAGTATCAAGGGCGGGGCGACAGATGACACCGGAAAAGCAAGACTAGCCGCTATAATCTCCCCTGTTGCGCCGAACTGGGCGAAGGGATTGCAGGTTACGTTCGCCGCAACCGTTGACCAAGGGGGATCCGTGGTGACATTCACTCCGGTATCCGCGACAATTGCGCCCGGCACGTCTACGATAACCGTAGATGTCCAAGCAACAACAACAACGGCGAACGCCAATGCGGATTTGGAAGCATCCCTCTACAGTAAGGTGGGTGCCATAACCCTCGGTATTACCAAGTAACACTCTCCCCCAATAGGTGCTACTTTCGTAACACACACCACGCACAGCGTAACTCAAGAAGAGGCTACCCGTTTAGGGTAGCCTCTTCTCTGTTGCTTTCACTTGTAGCCATATCATCACATATTCAGGCAACATACTGATACAAAGGGCTATTTTTACACTCTATTCTGCCCCTCTTCGATAAAATAAAACCATCCAGCACGTTTGCTATCGGAAACTTTACAAATTCGTGGCACAATATAGGTGAGGTACGCTATTTTTCCGGTGCCAACGTGAGGCTTAAGAGTTGAAAAATACTAACGAAAAAGAGACCAAAACAGAGCGCAAGAAGAATCCACTCTCCAGTTTCAAGTACGCGGAAGAGGGGGTACTACACAGTTTTCGCACTCAACCACACATGAGGTTTCACTTTTACGTGCTGGTAGTCGTGCTGCTATCAGGGTTGCTTCTCAACTTCGATAACCACGAGATGCTAGCACTCCTCTTCTCCATTACGCTCGTCATCGTCGCAGAGATGTTCAACACCGTGGTTGAAGTGATAGTAGACATGATAGCCGACGGCTATCGCCCCGCCGCAAAGCTCGCAAAAGACGTTGCCGCAGGTGCAGTCCTAGTCGCCGCAATGAACGCGACTCTTGCCGGAGTGCTTATCTTTTTTGGAAGACAACACCTCACCGATATTCAAGACCAGATGCACCGCAATCTACCGCCCGACATCACCAAAGTAGCCATTATCGGTGTCGTATCATTAGCACTTATTGTTATTATATCCAAACTAATAACAAATACTGGAACCCCTTTTCAAGGGGGGATCATCAGTGGTCACTCCGCCATAGGTTTCCTATTGGCAATGACCATACTCTTCACGGCGAATAATCCCGCCATCGCTTTTCTAGCGATACTTTTAGCAGTTCTCGTCGCGCAAAGCAGAATAGAAGCAGGCTTCCACTCCCTCCGAGAGGTGATACTAGGAGCGGTTCTCGCCATTCTGCTCACGGGCTTAGTCTATCGTGGGTTGCCCTTGCTGAAAACTTTTTTCCCAAGCAAAAGCCCAACAACGACCAAGCAGACCACCCTCCTCCCTCATGCTACGCAGAGGGCAGAAGGCTCCACAAGGCGCGTCGAGGGAGACCCTACGCTTGGATAGTCACCAACACCTCCCTTCACCTATTGAATTTGTGGAGGTCACAGCAGTCATTGCGCTCCTTTTGCTAATGAATGCACTTCTTGCGACATCAGAAATCGCGCTCATCACCTTGCGGAAAACGCGCCTCAAGCAGCTCCTTGAAGAGGGAAATAAACAGGCGATGTGGGTAGAAACACTACTCTCCGACCCGACGCGCCTACTTGCCACAACTCAGACCAGTATGGTACTCCTCGCCGTCTTCACGGCTTCCATCGCAACTGCCACACTCGTCCCTAAGGTCACTTTCTGGCTAAATACGAAGTCACCTACCCTTACCCAATACAGTACACTCGTAGCCGTTGCCCTCATCATGTTGCCGCTAGCCGCTCTCTCGCTCATCATCGGCGGCGCGATTCCCAAGACACTTGCCCTCCATCATAGAGAGCGGTGGGCACTCTTATCAGCCCGTCCAGTCTACCTGCTAGAGCGCCTGCTCTCCCCTGCTACCGCTCTTATCACCCTCGGATCGTATCTATTGGCACGTCCGTTTGGTGGCAAAATGACGACATTCACGCCCGCCATGAACGAAGAAGAGCTAAAATTGCTGGTAGAAGCAGGAGAGGAGCAAGGAGTCCTTGAATCCGAAGAGACGGATATGATTACCTCCGTTCTAGACTTCACAGACACCCCCGTACGTAAGGTAATGACACCCCGTATCTACATGACCTGTGTCCCCATAAATGCCACGCTCGAAGAGATATTACAGGCGATACAAACATCAGGGCATACCCGAATACCCGCTTTTGAAGGCGACATAGACAACATCATCGGCATTATCCACGCGAAAGACCTCCTACCCCTCGCCTTTGGCAAAAACAGGGCGCGAACGAATCTCAAGCAGGTACTACGCGCCGCCTACTTCATTCCGGAAACAAAAAAGACCTCTGAACTCCTCACCGACCTGCGCCGCACCCGCCAACAGATAGCCATTGTACGAGACGAGTATGGCTTGACAGTGGGGCTTGTGACAATTGAAGACCTTGTAGAAGAGATTGTAGGAGAGATACACGATGAGCACGACAGTGAAGAGCCGTTAGTACAGGTAATAGACGCGGAGACTACCATTTTTGACGGAGGTATCTCTATAGAAGAGGTGAACGAACGCATGGGGCTAGAGCTACCCTCCGAAGAGGCAGACACGCTCGGTGGGTTTGTGTTTGAGCTATTTGGGCATCAGGCACTCAAAGGTGAGTGTGTAGAGTGGAAAGGTCTCACCTTGTGCGTCGATGAGACCGATGGGCGGCGTATCCTTAAAGTACGCCTGTGTCAAAACTTGCAAGAGCTGAATGAAGAGGTATCCGCTCTAAACGAAGCATGACGCTCAGTACAGGACTTCCGCATACACAACGCGAATCTGCTAATAGCGCAGACGGAGCACCCCCTATAAAACCGTAGAGTAGTGTCAATACCCCTTACCAAAAACCACCATGGAGGCGAACATGACCAAGGCATTTGAGTTCCCTGTTACACAAAATAGCATTTCCGCTACGTTCACAGGTTGGCGGAGCCTTGCGCCCCGTAAGGAGATATGCCCTCACTTCGCCTACGATACTAATGGCGGGAAAGACGGACAAGGCACCTTAATTATAGATGCGGATGAGCGTGAGGGGTTGGACGGTTGGTGGAATAAGGCGTTTCCAGTCACAGGAGGCGGCTACTATCACTTCCACCTCCTCTATCGAGCGGAGAGTGTGAAAGCACCGCGCCGTAGCGTGGTCATAAAAATAGACTGGTTCGATGCAGAAGGAAAAGCTGTTCCCGAAGATCAACCCACCTGCACAGGCTACCTCCCCGGCTATAAAAGCATGGCGGAGACCGAACACCCAAAAGCGAAAGAGACCGATTCGGAGGGCTGGACGGAGGTCTCACACACCTACTACGTCCCCTCTCAGGCGACACAAGCAAGCGTAGAACTCCACCTCCAGTGGTCGCCAAATAGCCGCATCGAGTGGAGCCTCGCCTCCCTAACGCAAACAGTCCCGCCACCCAAACGTACTGTCCGACTAGCGACGGTACACTTTCAACCACATGGCGGAGAGAGCCCCGATGGCAACTGCCGTCTGTTTGAGCCGTTCATTGCGGAAGCGGCAAAGCGCCGCGCCGACCTCGTTGTGCTGGGTGAAACGCTAACCCTCTATGGAACGGGCAAAACCTACGCCGATGTCGCCGAGCCGATACCAGGACCCTCCACTGAGTATTTTGGCGCACTAGCCAAACAGCATGACCTCTATATTGTGGCGGGACTTGTGGAACGGGTAGGTCATCTTATCTACAACACCGCCGTGCTGATGGGACCCGATGGCGAGGTAGTAGGCAGATACCGGAAGATGTGTTTGCCACGCACTGAGGTACAGAGCGGAGTCGCTCCCGGCTCCGAGTATCCCGTTTTCGATACCCGCTTCGGTAAAGTGGGCATGATGATATGCTACGATGGCTTTTTCCCCGAAGTCGCTTTGGAGTTGACCCGCAAAGGCGCGGAGGTCATAGCCTGGCCCGTATGGGGATGCAATCCTCTACTAGCTTCAGCGCGGGCTTGCGAAAACCACGTCTACGTCGTAAGTAGCACGTATGAGGATATTTCGCGTAACTGGGCACTCTCCGCCGTCTACAACCACGAGGGCAAAACTATCGCGCTGGCGACGGAGTGGGGAACGGTGGCGGTAGCGGAGGTGGACTTGGAGGAGCCGACTCGCTGGCTATGCTTGGGAGATTTCAAGGCGCATCTGCACCGCCATCGCCCCCTCGCCCCAGATGAGTTGTAAAAGCGAGGTAAGAGTTTACTCCTTTGAGAATTAACCGCGAAATACGCGAAATAATGCACACAAGCCCCAGACTTGGGATAACACGCACAAACTTCCCAGTCTCAAGCCACAAAAACTCCTCTCCTTTGCGCTAATCTTGTCCCTTAAGTTGAGATATTGCGAGCGATTTTATATCCCTCTAACATATCGGCAAGTTTCCTAAACCCTATCCAGAGCGTCTTCACTCCGGGATTTGGCGCGGAGGGGGTGGGTCTAAAATGGACGAGAGAG
>JAPLCR010000255.1 GCA_026392135.1 Armatimonadota bacterium | reverse complement strand
TGCCGCCAAAAATCATTTTGGGGAATTGGAGAGTGTGATTTTCGATGACGTTCACTCCTCTCCGGTATGCGGCTAGGACAGAATCTCGCATTGCGTTGAGCTGTGCGACGTAGCTTCCGCCCTCGCTCCGGGCGGGAAGCGTGAAGGCGGAGTCCAACTGCGCCATAAACTCGTGAATGATGAGGCTTCGGGATGTCCTGCGCCCCAAACTCAACGAGAAGAGCGCTTCACCCAAGGTGGTGACGCGAGTCGGCTCTGGCAACGTCCATGAGGTGACGTAGGCGGCGTCATTAATGTCAATGGGAAGTACGTCACACGAATCCGGTTTTATATTGCTTATCCAACACTCTAGTTGCGTTTTTAAGCAACCAATCGTCTTTTCCTGCGAGGCGAGAAACTGGTTGAGTTCTTCGCTTCTTTCGCCGCCAGGCGCCAAGAGGCTTTTTTCGTTGTGAATGGCGGCGTTCAAATCCTTCATCCTATCGTACAGCAGGCTTTTGTCGTTTAGGTAGCGCATCTGCTCCCATGCGGACTGGAAGTAGATATTGGCGAGTGCTACGCTCTTCGAGTCTAGTAGCGTCAAGGCTCTTCTGAGTTTTGAGGCGACGTCGAATTTTACAAACGCCTTTTCTAGCTCCTCCTCGGTTTTGGGGTTGCGAGCCAATACAAAGCCGAGTTTGCGACGTATCTCCTTGGGATAGTAGAAGTAGCGAGCGAGGCGGTCGTCGGATTGGCTTGTTGGAGAGGTGGACTCTTTTAGCCTGAAGAGTTTCATTGTCTGCTTCGCCGCCGCCGCCGTTCGGCTCACTTCGGAGGTTACAGCGTTCCGTAGAATATCTTGGGCGCGATTGATGCTCTGGCGTATTTGAAGCAACTTCTTATCCGTCTCATATATCGCCTTATTGAGAGAGTTGTTGTTGGAGCCGTTGATTTGTATTTTCCAGATGGAGATGCGTGCTTGAGGGGCAGGGCGGTCAAACTCCGCGATGATTTCTCGCACCTGCGCGATGTCCTCTTCCTTTCCGCGAATCGTTATCGTCCTGCTCCCCTCGGAGGCGTAGAGTGCCACTTTCTTCCCGGGGTCTGTTGTTCCCGGAACGGGGCTAGTGTAAAGGACGTTCCCTGAGCCGTCTCTCATTTCGCCGAAAAGTTGCGCTTCACGGCGTGCATCGAGGGCGATTCTGCGTGTTTGGACGAGAATATCCCCCTGTAGACGAACAATATCCTCATTAAGTGCCTTTATCTGCGTAGGCAAGCCCGAAGCGGAGTCTTGTAGTCCGTTTAGCTCTCCCTGCGCTTTCGCGTTCGCCTCTTCAAGCGCGCTTACATGAGCGTCGATGTTTTGCGAGTCTAGATAGACTCCGTACTTCTGGGTGTATTTGTTCCGCTCTTTCTCAAATTTCTGTTTCGCGCTCTCCTTCGCGGCGACGGGGGTATCGGGCAACGCTTTATATTCGTTGTACAGACTTTGTAGTTTCTTTCCGTCCGCGAGTTGCGTTTGAGCGGCTGTTGCGACAGTCTTCACCTTTCGCAACCTCTCTTCCAACTCCAGGCGCTCTTGATTTTTCAACTCTATCTGATGGCGCTTTACATAAACTTCGCTCTCCATGTTAAACAGCGCGTTGTAGGCTGCATCCGACTGTTGCTTTAGGTTCGGGGCGTTAGGCTCCAACATTTGGGCATTATCGTTGAGGATTTTCACCAGTTGCTGAGGCTTATCGTAGTAGTATAGGCGTGCTTGCACCGTTTTCCACTGGCTTCGCTCCCCTGTAATTATTTCGGAGAATATAGCGATTTGCCCTCTCGCCTTCACTCTCGCCAGCCGCAGTGCGTCCAGTTTCACTTCTATCTCTCTGGTTGGCGTGGCACTAGACTTCTTAAAACTAGAAGGCGCAAAAAACCATGCATCAATTACGTTCTCGACCTGCTTAATGGTTGCGAGATACCCCTCGAATATCTGTAGAGATGCCTTAGCGTATGTTTTTGTAGCGATGAAAGCTTCAACGCTCGTTGCTACGCTGTTAGCGACCTCAGTAGGCGCGTCTAACCATCCTGCCAATTTGTCGAGAACATTTGTCTTAAAAGAGGTTTGGAAAGCCGCCGCCTCATTTTTCTGTATTTGCAACCAGTCTGGAGTGAGGGAGTTCGACACCAGTATCTCTCCTGCAAGTGCCGCATCTATCCAGTCTGCAAGGTTTTGCGCGAGTTTAGAGGTTTTCACCTCCCCTGTGTCGGTGTCTACTGGAAGCTTCTCTGCAGTAATACGATTTTGGAGTTCCGAGACGATACCTTTCCCATATTCCGTGAGGGATGTTACGAGTTTGGTATATGTTTCGTTGGCACTTTTGGCGGTTTTCAGGAGTTCTCCCGAATTCACCTTCTCCTTTTTGTTTGCTTCGGGAGTATCTTTGAGCTTATTAACGGCGCTCTCAAGAGCGGTGATTTGAGTGGCGATACCATCAGGTGTAGCTGTTGGTTTCTGCTCGGATATACTTTTCAGCAGGTCGTACAACCTTTTGGCTTTAGTCTGTAGCCTCCCTGATGCGGGTAAATCCGCCGCCTTTGGGAGGTAGAACGGAACTGTATCGAGGAATGTCTTGCTCTTCTCTAGCACCATCCTCGCCGTCGTTGCATCCTTCAAATCAGAGGCATCGTCCTTGCGAAACGCCGGCTTGCTGCTAGGTTTGGCGTATAGGCTTGTGGATAGCGATAGAGCGATGGTAATAGAGAGCGCAAGGGCGCTACAGTTGCGGAAAAGGAAGTTTTGTTGCATAGTGTCCCCCTGAATCGAGTGAAAAGGTAACAACGAAAAGTAACGCGCCATTCGGTGATACAGTAAGCGGCGAAATAACAGATACCTTCACAAGAGAATTATACAGTGTTGCTACGAATTCCTTCCTACACAAAAAAATAGGTAACTGTGTTGCGAATACTTTGTGGTTTCCTTGCGAGCTGAAATCAAAATGGGGTAGGAGCGGCCAGCCCTCCGGAAATTCATGTAGAATTTTCATAGCCTCTCTTGAAAAACAGTAGCCTTTTGTGCGTTAATAGAGTAGTAAAGTATTTGTCCCTCTCCAGAGAACAAAGAGGTCAGTAAGAATGTCGGAAACCCCACACATCGTCGTTCGAGATCTACGCAAAGTATACAAAGTGCATGAGCGCGAGGCAGGCGCGGCGGCATCCCTCAAAAGCCTCTTCAAGCGCAAATACAAAGAGGTCGAAGCCGTCAAAGGCATCTCGTTCAACATTCAACCCGGCGAGATAGTCGGCTTTTTGGGTCCCAACGGCGCGGGCAAAACCACCACGCTCAAAATGCTCTCCGGTCTTCTCTACCCCACAGCGGGCGAAGCGAAGGTACTCGGCTACACCCCTTGGAAACGCGAGCCTGCCTATCTACGCCAACTCAGTTATGTGCTAGGCAACCGCTCTCAACTCGCTTGGGATATTCCCGCAATGGACTCTTTTATCGTCAATCAAGCCATCTACGAGATACCTGAAAAGCAGTTCCGCGAAACTCTGGATGAACTTGTAAGCCTCCTCGACCTCGAAAAACTACTCAAGAAGCCTGTGCGCGGGCTATCATTAGGCGAACGCATGAAGTGCGAACTCGCCGCCAGTCTCCTTCACCGCCCCAATATCCTCTTCCTCGATGAGCCGACGCTTGGCGTGGATGTGACCATGCAGACCCGCATACGGCAGTTTATTGCGGAGCATAACCAGCGTTACGGCGCGACGGTTATACTCACCAGTCACTACATGGCGGACGTAACCGCTCTCTGTAAGCGCGTCCTCGTTATTCATCACGGTTCACTTCTCTACGACGGCGACCTGAACCAACTCAGCGAACGCATCGCGCCCTTCAAGCAGGTGCGCCTCGACCTTGAAAAGCCGGTAGAAGCCTCTGTATTTGCAAAATACGGCGATGTTGTGCAGATAGAGGGCGCGAAAGTCACCCTGCGCTTTCCCCGCGAACAGACTTCGCAGGTAGTTTCGCGCCTCCTTACAGAGTTGTCTGTCGTAGACCTTACGGTGGAAGACCCCGCGATTGAAGAGGTCATAGACTTAGTTTTTCAGAAGGTGGAAGCATGAAATACTGGATTAGAGTCTACGCCGCACAGCTGAAATTAGCGACTGTAATCATGTTCCAGTACCGCTTTTCTGTGTTAATATGGGCGGTTTGGGGCTTTGTAGGTCCCCTTCTAGGGCTTGCTATCTGGTCTGCGGCAACAGAGGCGAAAGGGGGAAGTATTACGAGCGCACGCGGCGTTACCTTCTCACAAGCCGACTTCGCCGCCTACTTCCTCGTCTTCATGATAGTCTCGCACCTTACCATGTCGTGGGATGCCTTCGAGTTCGCGTTTCGTGTGCGCGACGGTAATCTATCACCCCGCTTGCTAAAGCCTATCCTGCCCATACATGGCGACATCGCGACCAACTTCGCTTTCAAAATAGTGACGAGTACGATGCTTC
>JAPLCR010000465.1 GCA_026392135.1 Armatimonadota bacterium | reverse complement strand
TATCGTAAGAGTATGGAAGGATAGGAGGGCGCAGATGGGGAATTTCGAGCGTGTGCGCGTAGAGTTTTGCGCCCTGCTTCGCAAAGAGAGCGGCGTTTCCGGCATGGTCGGTATGCCCGTGTGTAAGAAAGACCGTACTCACCTGTTGAGCCTCTACGCCAATCTCTTTAAGGGCGCAGAGAAGATCACTGCGGTCTTTCTGTAGCCCCGTATCGATAAGCGCAACCCTATCGCCCTCTTTCAAAACGTAGGCGTTTCCCCATGCCAACATAACACGGTAGATGTGTTCATTAACTTGCTGAACGCGCATGGCTAAGCACGCGGCAAACCCGCGAGAAGCGGGTAGGGAGTAGTGTCGGGTTCGGATATTCCAAGCAGGCGGTAGGTAGCATCGCGTAGAGTGGCTTCACTCTCAGGCGCAAACATCAGGGTACCGTAGTATTTATTCGCGTCCAGAACCTCATACCCACCGCGTGGATACTCGGCGGATGTCGGTAGGTAGTTCCAGCAACCGTTGGTGTAAGCGAGTGAGAAGACGGGAGCGGGAGACTGCGCCGCGAAATCGAGTTGATACTGCACGAACATCTCCGCAGGAAAGCCGAGCAGGTGTATCCCACCGAGAGTCAAGCGCTGTATAGTGAAAGGTTGAGTCTCATGGAAGTCGGTCATCCCTGCAAAAGCGCGATAGTCTCGCGCCCAGTTCAGGATTCCCTCATCATAGAGTATCACGCCTTGATGTGCGCTTTTGGCACGGTCTTCCGCCAGCCTCTGCTCCCAAAAGGCAACTTGCGCGTCGCACTCCTCAATGGAGGGAGGTTCGAGCATGGGCAGATTGACCGTCACCTCTTCGGCTGACAAAGCAGGGTCAAGCCGTCCATGCGCGTTCCAAAGTGCTTGGTGAGCGGCATCTGCAATCACCTTCCCATTCGCTTCAACGGATTCCCATGAGCCGCGCCAGTTTGGGTTAATGTCGCCGCAACAACCTTGTAAGAAGATAGGTAGCGGGGGTTGAAGGCGCGTGTTCTCCTCGGTGCGGAAGCGGTTTTTGAGCTGCTCTACTGCTGCACCACACCACTCTGCGGTAATAGCGAGGTTCTCTCCGCCCATTGTTGTAGGGTGGCAGGCGTGCGAGAAGAGAAGCGCGAACAGTCGCCCGTCGAGGTGATTGACATTGAGGGTCTGTACTTTTGGTGCAACAACGCCCGCGTAGTCATGCCCTAGAACCGTCCGCCCATTTTGGAGGCTCTGGCGACGCTTTACGCCAATCTGCGCCGTCGTTTCGCCATAAGTGAGGTAGACGGGATAGAGGGTCTGTGCCGCCTGTTTCGCACAGCCGACGATTTTGCGCTCCAACACGCTCATATATTCAGTGTCGTGTTCGCCCATGCACCGAAAGATGCCGACGTAGGGACCTCCATGCGTGTGTGTGGCGTGTAGCATAATACAGTGGGCTTCAGTATTAAGAAAGGATGCGATTTGTGAGCGTAGACGCTCTACACTATCTGGAGCA
Source organism: Armatimonadota bacterium (assembly GCA_026392135.1). Taxonomy (GTDB): domain Bacteria; phylum Armatimonadota; class Chthonomonadetes; order Chthonomonadales; family Chthonomonadaceae; genus CAIJLM01. Next base: position 1,064 of record JAPLCR010000465.1, on the reverse strand, counting down.
AAGACGATAATGTCTGCAGAGATGAGTACAAGCCGTGTTGTGCCATCGTCAATAACAACAGCGCGGGCGTACAGTTCATCATGAATACGGGTAGCCCCTGTAGGGCGTAAACCGTATCCGCTCATCCAAACGCCCAACGGGGGCGTTATATTTGTTTCACACACACCTGCATAAAGAGGCATCGTCTTTTACTCCGATTTCGGAATACTGGGATCGTAGCAGACAAACTCCACACTATGCCCCTCCGGGTCATGAAAGTAGAGAGAGTGCCACTGTGTCCATGCGTGCGTCGTTGTGGTGACGGTCAGCCCTAAGCCTTCCAAACGCGCCTTCTCCGCCTCAAAGCTCTCAATATCAATCGTAAAGGCGAAATGGTCTACGGTAGTGCGAGCAATGTCGAGCCCTGAGTAGCCTTCGCGCTCCGTTCTATCGAAGAGGGCTAGTATTGCAGTATGCCCTGCATAGCCCTCCGCGATTTTGAAGAAGGCGGACTGTGGGAATCGCCTTATCAACTCAAGACCAACCACTTCATTGTAGAACGTCTGCATCACCTCAAGGTCATCGACACGCAAAGCGATTTCACCGAGTGCCTTTATCTTCCTTTCGGGCATGGCAAACTCCTTCCTACGGCTTAGCCGTAGCCTGTATTCGTTCCGGGTCGTAGCTCAGATTCGGCGCAAGCCATCGCTCCACCTCCTCAATGGAAAATCCCTTGCGCTTCGCGTAGTCCTCAATCTGGTCTCTTGCGATGTTTCCGACGGGGAAGTACCGCGGCCATCATAATCGAAGAATTATCAGGCAACTCCCACTCGCTTTTAATTCTTCAAGTCGCCTGAAAAACCCTTCCTGCAAATACCTTTCGCGAAATCTTGCAAAATATGATATCACTCTATTGACAATAAAAGGGGGGGGGGGCGTATACTACAATGACACCTACTTGCACAATGCACTATCAATAGCAAGTCAGGGTAAGCGAATCTATTAGCGTTAGACACTCTCAGAGATGAAAGGAGACTCCAAATGTCTCAATTTTGCAATCGCATAAAGGCGTTTCTGCTAACCGT
>JAPLCR010000012.1 GCA_026392135.1 Armatimonadota bacterium | reverse complement strand
TTTGACATCGTGCTTACCGGGTCCTCCGCTGTCTCCCTCTTTACGATTCGGCTCTACGGGAGCCGTCGGCATCTGCCGTCGCTCCTCGCCTCGAAATATCAGGCTCATGGTTGCTTCTCCTTTTATTACTTATCAAGCCCTCACCCCGTCCTGCGGACACCCCTCTCCCAATTTTGGGCGAAGGGTTTGTCTTCAAAGCGGTTCTGTGTACTGGTAGCGTGAAAGATTTTTTAATCTCGTATCGCTAAGTTCCCTCTCCATTTTGGGGAGGGCTAGGGAGGGGTAGGCTTGGGGCGTTGCTCTATCATGGCTATTACCTCTTCTAGCGTCTCCGCCCCTGCCATCTCTGTATTCAGTACGGATACATTCTCTTCCACCAGCGGGTTCATATCGAAAAGATAGTCCTCTCCCTGATGTTGAAATGCGACTCCGTTCCACCCTATCTTCTGCACCGCCTTTGGAAATCGCTCTACAAAGAGACCGCGTAGAGCGGCGCGGGTATTGCTAGGCGGGCAGGACATAGCGGCTTGAATGCGCCCGTCCGTCACCAGCCTCCGCATACTTCCTGCCTGCTCTAGCCCGTAATAGAGGCTCTGTTCTGGGTCTATATCGTGGTAGGCGAGGTCGAGGCTCTGCATGGTGTCGTCGCCCCAATCTAGCCCCTCGGCTTCACGAAACTCGTTGAGCAGTTGGTATTTCGCCACCCAGTCCAGCCTATCCGCCAGCGAAAATATATCGGTTTCCAGCGCGGTTAGTACGCTGTCCCACTCTTGAAGAACCCAGTCGGTCTCTTCATTCGCTCCGTGTAACCGCTTCTGCGCCTCCTGTTGATAGAGTCGCTGAACCTCAATCGCGGTCATGGCGGGGCGGGCGGAACACTCTAGCGTCTTTTTCAGCGTGATGTCCCTTGATACCTGCTTGACCGCATGAATCGGGTTCGCGAGGCGAATGGAGGGGCGTATTCCCTCCTCAAGCAGAGTTATCACAAGACAGGTTGCACCGACCTTGAGCATCGTCGCATATTCGCTCATATTCGCGTCGCCGCAGATAACGTGGAGGCGGCGGTACTTTCGCGGCGTGGCGTGCGGCTCGTCACGGGTGTTCACCAGCGGACGGTTGTGGAGAGTGTCCACGCTCGCCTCTACCGAGAAGTAGTCGGCGCGTTGTGACATTTGATACGGGACGCGCTTATCGGCGGATTCGTTCTCCGTCCCTACCTTTCCCGCTCCCGCGTAGATTTGCCGCGTCGCGAAGAAGGGAAGTAGCCCCTGAATCAGCGCGTCTGTAGGAACCTCTCTCTGCATGAGGTAGCCTTCGTGGGTTCCATAACTCGCGCCGTGAAAATCGGTGTTGTTTTTGTAGAGGCTGACGTGCCTCCCCGCCTTTTCTGCGTACTTTTGCGCGGCGGCGAAGGCGATGCGCTCTCCCGCCTTGTCGTGCGCCACAAGGTCGTGCAAGGAGCGGCACTCCGGGGTGGCGTATTCGGGGTGTCCGTGATCGTTATAGAATCGCGCCCCATTGACGAGAACTCTATCGCTTCGCTCCTCCTCCCGTGAACGCATAGGCGTGCCGGGCGCATCGAACTGAGCGTCGTCGGGGTTCGTGGAGAGGTGGGCTACAGAGAAGCCCCGCATATCCTTACGCGGGTCTTCTCCACGATAGTTCCATCCTCCGACGGAAGGTATGGGGCAGTTCTGAACAACCTGAATACTTTCGGTTATCCAGTCGTTTGCGCCCAACCCTTCTACGACGATGCCGTATTCAGTTTCTATGCCTTCCGGTCGACGCGGGAGGTCAGTCTAGCGCTGTATTTCGGTGTTCTGGATGACCGGA
>JAPLCR010000122.1 GCA_026392135.1 Armatimonadota bacterium | reverse complement strand
TTAAAATCCGTACAGAACCTACGGGGTGACGTTGACACGGAACTTCCGCACGACGGGGGTTCGTAGCCCGTACACGTCGCCTACCGTCACAGTCACGACAAATATACCAGACCTATAGAAGGAGTGCTTGATGGCACGCCCCTCTTTTTCGTCCTGAATGCCATCAGCCTCGTCGAAATCCCAAGTGACCTTGAGAGGCAAAAAGCCTGCCGTCGCCTTCACACGATAGACATAGCTGGTTCCACGCGGAAGAGCGGGTTTATTGGCGATAGGAATGCTCAGCACACTCCAGCCTGTACTATCCGCTGCTTGGTCTAGGGGGAAAAGAATTTCTGTAGATTGCCCTTGCGAATTCACCAGTTGGAAACGCACGTTTTGTATCTCTTTGGCTTCCAGATACTGCGTCTTCTGGTTCTGTTTTCCACCGGGTCCTGCCCCACCAGGTCCACCCTGCCCACCGCCAGCACCACCGGGGAATCCGCCGCCGCCAGGGAAGCCACCGCCTCCGCCAGCACCACCGGGGAAACCGCCGCCGCCAGGGAAGCCGCTTCCGCCTTTTCCGCCCGTTTTACCAGCGTTTCCGCTCTCAATTACCTTCACGGTGAACTGAAGAAAGGCGTTTTTATTGCTAACATACCCTCCCAGATTAACGGGTTTGCCTAGCTTGACACTCGCTCCCTGAAAGGGACCGTGCGTCTGAATTTTATAGGAGTGGGTTCCGCTGAAGTGATTAATGGTATCCTCTTCGACAGTTCCACTTCCCCAACCAGAAACCGTTATTCCAGAGACGGCTTTGGGGTCTCCACGAAAAATATAAGCGTCCTGCGCGTGTGCGCTTACGCCCAAAAGCATGATTCCAGCGACGATACCGAACGCCATGTGCGAACGGCGAAATAGTCTGCCTGATACGGCTTTCATTTTGCTTTCTCTCCTCCTCACAGGAATGTATTACGGAAAGACAATCTCTTCTTACTGATGTAAAGCTACTCTTCGCCTCGCTCAACACGAGTGCGATGAGAGGGAACTTGCAGTCTCTCTATACCAACGGCTTTCCCCGTTGAAACATTGACCTCAACAACGACTCCGCAAATTTGCGCGTCGCCTTCAGCCACCTCAAAGCGTGTAGGCAGGGCTGTTGTAGAGCGTGCGATAACACTATCATACCGCATTCCGATGATAGATTCGATAGGACCTGTCATACCGACATCGGTTAAGTAAGCAGTACCTTTGGGCAAAATACGTTCGTCGGCAGTCTGAACGTGTGTGTGTGTTCCAACAACTGCGCTCACGCGCCCATCTACATACCGCGCAAAAGTCTGCTTCTCGGAGGTCGCCTCAGCATGAAAATCCACGAATATTACTTTGCACTGGCGGCGTAGATCCTCCAAAATTGCGTCTATCGCTCGGAACGGGTCGTCCACCAACTCCATAAAGACTCGCCCCTGTATAGATACCACACAGACGGGGCTTCCTTTACAAGAATAGACTCCCCAACCGCGCCCTGGTACGCCCGGCGGGTAGTTCGCCGGACGCAGTATCCGTACCTGCTTATACAGGTACGGATAGATCTCCCGCTTGTTCCACGCATGGTTGCCCAGAGTAATCACGTCGGTTCCTGCGTTTAGCAACGCATCTGCGATTTCCGGCGTGATTCCGATACCTCCGGCTGAGTTCTCCCCGTTGACTATAACGAAGTCGGCTTTGTAGTCTTGTTGGAGGCGAGGAAGCCTCTCTTCTAATATAGCACGACCGGGTCGTCCAACGACATCACCTATCATCAATATCCGCATACGAACTGCTTTCTAAGCGCGGATTCGCGCAAAGCACATAAGAACACCGTTACTTTGGTAAGACGTTCTACAAATGGAATCGGTTATCCTGCTAAGAAAACTTCTTAAAACATCTTTCCTAGCACTTTTTTGTAGAGCATGGCTATTTTCGCAGAATGTCGCCTATATCGGGGTTTTTAGTCTCAACAATTTTCAGCGCGGTTTTACTCTCTTTTCGGGGGCGGTTAATGGTAGAGCCTTTTGTCGTAATGACTATGCCAATCCATGTGATTCCCAAAGGTTCCCCACCCTGCGTAGCCGCTCGGAACGCATCGTGCGTCGCCTGAATCTGTCTCCGCCCTTTCTCAATTTCTGGGGTCTATGGGGAAGTTAGTGGGTTCCCCATGAAATATGCCATACTTTGGGATGATGCAAGATACGGAACTATACCGCCAAATTCTAGGTCTTGAGGCTCCCTGGCGTGTGGAGCGTGTAGAACTTGACCTCGCCAACGA
>JAPLCR010000442.1:5173-6156 GCA_026392135.1 Armatimonadota bacterium | reverse complement strand
GGTATCTCGAAGGTCAGTACGGCGGATGTAGTTGCCATTTCAGGCATTTGTTTGAAGTTGAAGGAAGCGAAATGGATTTCGGACCTCCAGCCGATTGGTTTCCAGAGGACGCGGATGATGTCAAATCTACAAAGGCTGTCTATGACGTTCTTGCAAGGCTGTTGACTGAAGGGCATAAAGTAGACCTTGTGGATGTATGGGAGAACACTCCGCCGGAAGCTATCCCGGCACTCAATGTTTCGTTGGGCGAAGTAGATAGAGATTCCTTTCAGTTCTTCGAAAACCACACGTTCGACCTGAGAAGGTAGTAGTGATGCGTGTAACAGAGGCGTTACTTTGCGGCTGTCTGTAACAGTAACGGGTTTCCCCCCAATGGACACAGTAGCGGACTAAGGAGAGAGAAGATGGAGACATCGCTAACAAGAAGGGAACTGATGGGCGCGACAGTCCTCGCGGTTCTACCTATAGGATGGGAGGAGAGAACTTTGGAATTAGAAGAGAGAAAACCGAAATTTCAGGTTGGTCTCGTGAGCTATAACGTGGCGCGAGACTGGAATACAGCGACAATAATCAAGCACTGCCACGACGCAAAGTATGGCGGAGTAGAGTTGCGAACGACACACGCGCACGGCGTGGAGCCGAGCCTAAGCGCGGAACAGCGCAAAGAGGTGCGTCAGCAGTTCCACGACGGCGGAGTTCGCTTGTGGGGGCTTGGTTCGGTATGCGAATTTCAGAGCGTAGACGCGAAAGTCATTCAAGACAACATTGAGACGTGCAAGCGTTTTTGTGAACTGGCAAAGGATACGGGCGCAAAGGGCGTGAAGGTACGCCCGAATGGGCTACCAAAAGAGGTTCCCGTCGAGAAGACGCTGGAACAGATAGGCAAGGCTTTGCAGGTCTGTGGACAGGCGGCACAGGATAACGGCGTAGAAATTTGGCTAGAGGTGCATGGCGGTGGCACAGCGCATCCGCCTCATGTCAAG
>JAPLCR010000442.1:0-5149 GCA_026392135.1 Armatimonadota bacterium | reverse complement strand
CCTGCAACCGTGCCAATGTGGGTATCTGTTGGAACTCAAACTCGCAGGACATTGTAGACGGGAGCGTGAAGCCCTACTTCGACCTACTGAAACCTTGGCTCAAGTCGTGCCATATCAACGACCTGTGGGGCGCATACCCCTATCGGGAGCTGTTCGCGCTTATGCGGACATCCGGCTACGATGGCGTGACGATGTGCGAAGTGGGAACACCTGTGCCTGCGGAGGCAGGAGGTGTGTTCTTGCAGTGCTATCACGGACTTTGGAGGGAGCTACAACGTGTATAGTTTGTGATGCCAAGCCGCAAGCATCAAAAGCCCTTCTGTAAGGTGAGTTACTAATAGTTTCGCGTCGGTTGTACAGTCAGCCTGCAAAAAATAGAGTACCTCCCTACTAAATACGGGAGTGGCAAGAATGTTCAAAAAGGAGAGAACACTATGGGAAAACTGACAGGAAAAGTCGCGCTAATAACTGGTGCCGGACGCGGGTTAGGGCGTGCCTATGCACTCCACCTCGCCGCATTAGGCGCGGACATCGTTATCAATGACCTTGAACTCGATTCTGCAAAGGAGTTTGATGAAGAGCTGACCGCCGAAACCGTGATGGCAGAGTGCGAGGCATTAGGGGTGCGCTCTATAGGTATTGCCGCCGATGTGACGAACAGAAAAGCCGTTGAGCGGATGTTCCAGCACATCCGCCAGACCTTCGGGCGGCTCGACATCCTCGTGAACAACGCAGGGGGGGTGTTACGTCCCGCTGAAAATGGGAAGGCTTCCAGCGTTTTAGAGGACGATTGGCGCTTCATCATGGATGTGAACCTTACCAGCACGCTCTTCTGTTGTCAAGAGGCGGCAACAATGATGAAGGAACAACAGAGCGGAAAGATCATCAACGTCTCTTCACAGGCAGGGGTGCGCGGTAATATGAGCGGCGGCGTATCGCACTACTGCGTTGCCAAAGCGGGTATTGCGGAGTACACACGGCTACTTGCGGGTGAGTTGGGCGGCGATAATATCAACGTTAACTGCATCGCACCGGGGATAGTACTGACCTCGCGCGCAAACAAGCAGTTCAACCGCAATAGCCCCGAAAATATTGCGAAAGCCATTGTAGACATTCCTCTCAAGCGCGTAGGGCTTCCTGAAGACTGCGCGAAAGTAGTGGAGTTTCTCGCCACAGACCTCTCGGACTATGTAACAGGGCAGGTTATCTGCGTCTGCGGGGGTATGGTACTCTCGCCATCATAGATGTGATAAATTGGGTTGGGAGTGTTTAGTAGCGTTGCACTTATACAACGCTACTAAACAAAAAGAGGGAGGTTTTAAGCGGTATAACTACACGAGCGAGGGCTACCTCGACCTGTCCTGTAATATAAACGAGAACACGCCAGACAAGGCACCCATCAGTAGGGAGCCGATGACCGCTGCCTGCGGAGTCAAAACATGAAAACCCGCAATCACACCGCTCCCCAATATTAAAAAGAACACGATGTTCAGTGCGAAGCCGAATAACCCAAACGTCATGCAGTTAATGGGCCAGGCGAAGAACAGAATAATAGGGCGAATAAAACTGTTTGCAAAAGCAAGCGCAACGACCACCATTGCCATAGAAGCGATGTCTTTAGCTTGTATGCCAGGAATCACCTTCGTTATAATGTAGAGCGCAAAGATACTAGATACCCACTGCGCCACCCAATTCCGTACTGCGGTTGTCATATAAATTGCCTCCTGAAACGAGTCTCTTGTTGTAAAGTAGACGTGGAAATGCCGATGAAGGTTTCACCCCTCATTAAGAAGCAAGTTTCGTTTTCTATGGCACAAATAGGAACTCTTTCACGTTGAAAAGCACATGGCACAGGTCTTGCCATGCACGAACATCGTTTGGCTGACCGTAGTTTACCGCCTGTGATTTCAAAAATTCGAGGGCGGTGGCAATCTCATCAGGTTTTGCAGGCCGTCCAAATGCCGTAAGGTACATCTCCTGTATTTTTGCCTGATCAGATTGATTCTGAGCAACGACCCTCTCTGCCCAAAGCTTAGACTGCTCCACCACGAAGGGATTGTTCATCAACACGAGTGCTTGTGCAGGGACGTTTGAGACACTACGTCTCCCCATCGTGTTGAATGGAATGGGGTAGTCGAAAGCGAGAAACATCGGCGACAGGAAGTTACGGCGGACACCAATATAGATACTGCGCCGTCCCTTACCATCCAGCGGTCCAGAAGTGCCCGGTCTGCCGCGCCCCTCCATGCTAGTGGTGAGGTGCGGGAGAACACTGTGACCAAACATCGTCTTATCAAGCCTTCCGGATACCGCCAGAATCCCGTCTCGAACCTCCTCCGCCTCAAGGCGGCGAACAGGCATCCGGTGCAAGAGTTGATTAGAAGGATCTTTTGCCTCTTTAGCGGGGGTAAGGTCGCTCCGCATCTGATAGGTACTAGAGAGTAGTATTAGTCGGTGTAGATGTTTGATTGACCAGCCTTTGAGAATCAGGTCGTTCGCTAGCCAGTCTAGCAGCTCACGATGCGACGGGGTGTCCGAGCGAAGCCCAAAGTCATCCACGGTCTTGACAATACCACGCCCAAAATGGTAGTGCCAGATTCGATTCGCGATAACGCGAGGCAAAAGCGGGTTTTGCGGTGATACCATTTTCTGGGCAAGCTCAAGGCGACCGCAAACCTCTCTATTTTGAAATGGCTGTGTACCCAAAAACACCTCAATAAAACGGCGCGGAGTCACTGCCCCCAAACTCTTGGGGTTGCCGCGTAGCTGTACGCGCTCATCCACCCCCGTACCATCTTGCGCCACCTGAATCAGCTCTCCGATGGGAATAGCCTGCTCACGCTTTTGGTAGTCCACCCACTCGCTAGGCGCTGCCGCACCGTTGGCACCTTTGAGAGGCATATCGTAGATTAAGGGGAAGTTTCGCAGTATCCAGTTCGTGAAGGGAGCATACCTTTCGCTGAACTCACCGTTCTCTGGCTCTATCCGCAGATACTGAATGGCACTATTCAGATGACTTTGGTACGTTTCCGCTAGCGTATCGAGATTCCGTCCCTGCTCTCCTGCTAAACGTTGGAGCCAATAGGAATCCGGCGGATTGGAGACCTCTTCCGAGTCGGAAAAGGTTATTTCGTCCACTGCGATGCGCCCCGCACCGTTGTCTAAGAACTCAATGTATCCCTTTAGCCCAACCCATTTACTTACATCCATCGTGTACCAGCGCTGTATGCGCTGAAAGCCCTCAATAATCATCCGTGCAAAACAGCCGCCGCTCCCCTGCATACGAATATGGGCGTACTTTTTGCCAATATCGAACGTTTTAGAGCGAAGCGTTCCCGCTAACCGTGTGGAAGTTGTTCCGCTATCAGCGATACCACTACCAAGAACCGCTGTAACGACTGGCTCACTCTCCGAGGTTATAAAGGAGAGGCGGTGCGGTTCGTCGCCAAAGGCGGCTCCTGTTGAATACCAGCCCTCGTAGCCTTTTGAAAAGTCCTCAAAAAGAGTCTGTTGGTTGCGTATTCGTTCTGCATTAGCAGAGAGGTCACGTAGCTGTTGTACAACCTGTTCTCGTCGTTTTGGGTACTCTAGCGGTGTGGTTTTGGAGAGTACTGCCCAAGCGTAGAATGGGTTGATAGGGTCGTTGCTGGCGGTTGTGTTTAGATACGATTGCCACCGCTCATGAAGTGTGGGAGTGCCCTGCCCAGTTAGTTTTACGCCGCTTTTCGTCTCAAGCAGAAGCGGTTTGAGGCGGCGAGCCTTCGCCCATAGCTGAAGCCGTTGTTGGTAAAGAGTCGTGGGAAGTACCCTGTTGCGAATAGCGGAGAGTTCTCTCGCTGCCTCCTTCTGGTTTGGCGGGACGTTCGGCATGAGATGATAGCGCGTACTGTTCACGATACCCGTAAGAGCGTAGTAGTCCTTCTGTGTAAGAGGGTCGAACTTATGGTCGTGGCACTTCACACATCCAAATGATAGCCCTAAAAAGGTCTTGCCAAGCACGTCAATCTGGTTGTCAGTACGCTCTGCTTGGTCTACACGTAGGTCTACGGGAGAGTGCTTGCCCTCTCCTAGCCACCACCAGCCTGTCGCAAGAATAGACTCGTTAATTTCGGGAGTTTCGACGCTTTTGCGTGGAGAGGTCAGCAAGTCTCCGGCGAGGTGTTCTATGACAAACTGGTTATAGGGCACATTTGCATTAAAAGCGCGTATCACATAGTCGCGATACTGGTACGCCCCCGGCTTCTCGAAGTCAAACTCGTGACCATCTGTCTCCGCAAAGCGCATTAAATCGAGCCAGTGTCGCCCCCACTTTTCGCCGTAGTGCGGGGAGGCGAGGAGGCGACCAACGACGTTCTCATACGCCTTTGGAGATTTGTCTGCGATAAAATCTTGTACCTCTTTCGGAGTGGGAGGTAGACCAGTAAGGTCATAAGTGACTCGGCGCAGAAGGGTATGCTTGTCGGCGGGGGCATTGGGCGCAATTCCCTTCCCTTCCAACTTCGCGAGGATAAAGTTATCAATCGGCGTTTTTGCCCATTTGGGCTGTTTTACGATGGGAACAGCTGGGTGGAGTAGAGGGCGAAACGTCCAGTGTTGTGCCCGCGCTTTGATATCTATGCCCGTTGAGGGCGATGCAGAGGGCTTTGCAGCCGTTTTATTGGAGGGGTAGGGTGCCCCCATCTTGATCCAATCCGTAAGTGCGGCTATCTGTTCCTCTGACAGTTTGCCCTTTGGAGGCATCTGTAAGTTGGGGTCGCGATACTGTACAGCATGAAGCAGTAGGCTCTTCTCAGGCGCATTTACGACAAAAATAGCACCGCGTTCGCCGCCTTTCAAAAAGGAAGCGCGATTGTCTAGGCGTAGCCTCCCCTGTTGAACCTTTTCACCATGACAAGAGAGGCACTTCTCAAAGAGAATGGGGCGTACCTTCTTCTCAAAAAACTCCACGCCCTGCTCTGGCGCTTGCGCGTGCCCCATGCCCTCCATTAAACAAAAAGCGAACACTCCCATTAGCACTTGCCGTACTTTCATGATGTATCCCCTATACCCCGATTCTCAACTTCGAGTGAGGCAACCTTATCTTCTAGGTAACTACTCACCCTATTCAAGAGAGTAGGGTTTACGTATAAAGTTTCCGAGAATAGAACTA
>JAPLCR010000559.1 GCA_026392135.1 Armatimonadota bacterium | reverse complement strand
TCAGAATCAACTGCTGTTCCGCCGTGCGGTCAGGGCGCGGCTGCGTAGGCTGAAAGGTCGTTGTAATGGTCTCTTCTGCGGTGATCGGCTCCTCTGGCTTCCGGTAGTTACCCGTCACGCGGTCTTTCACGTTTCCCGCAACCTCGTCGGTCTTGCGCTTCACCATCTGCTTGAAGCCGTCCCACGCCTCCGCCGAGTTCTGCTTGATAGACTCCTTTATGGAGACTCCCGCGATTTTCATAACGGCGGGGATAAGCCCTGTAGGAACCTGCACCGTATAGAAGGTTCCGTCGGGGCGTTGCATCTGCACCTCCATCGTTGCGGCACGCTCTTTTGGCTCCTCCGCTTTGGCGGCGGCGGGCGCAGGTTTCGCGGGTGCTTCCGGTTTCGGTGGGGTAGGGGGCGGTGCAGATTGGATGGGCTGTTGCATTGCAGACAGTAGCCGCGCCGCCTCTTCCGGTTTCAACACGCCCTCGGACACCATTTTGAGAATAGTCTCTTCTTCCATCGTAGTCGCTCCTAGCCCTCCCCGATATTCACATCGCCGGAGATAGTCTGAACGTTGAGGGTTCCCGCGCCTGTGCCAATTTGCCCCGTCCAAAAAGAGGAGGAGGAGGAGACATCCAGTGCGGTGTGCGAACAGTGGAGTTCGCCAGAGTTCGTGCCGAGCGAGATACGCACGCTACTGCCTGTAGGTATGCCGATATTGGTGTCTCCAGAGACGGTGTTCACCTGCATTATCCCCATGAAGTCCTCGTTTAGTTTCAGATTGATGTCTCCGCTCACCGTCTGCGCTTGGATGTTGGTAGCGGCTATCGCTTCCGCGCAGAGGTCTCCAGAGACGGCTTTCAGAGAGATAGTTCCCTTCGCCTCTTTGAGCGACACGTCGCCGCTCACCGACTCCACGCGAATCTCTAGCGGCGCGATGAGTCCTATCTGACTAGCATGAGCGTCGCCAGAAACCGACTTGCACTCCACCTTGCCGCCCTCAATTTTGCTAATGTGAACATCTCCGCTGACGGCATTTGCAGTAATCCCGTTTTCAACGCTCTCCGTGTGTATGTCGCCGCTTCGCGTCGCGATGACGACCGTTCCCTTCACCTCTTTAATGTGGATGTTTCCCGCAACGGTCTCGCCGCGAAAATCGCCGCCAAGTTTTTGCGCTTTCAGGTCACCGCACGTCGTGACCGCCTCAACACGCCCCTCTATGCCTTCAACCTCTACCTCGCCGTAGTGGGAGGAGACGCGAAGCGTCGAAGTCGCTGGAACCTCGATTTCAATGTCTACCACGCCCTCGTAGAAGTGTTCGGGGCAGGCGACTTTGATGTCGAGGCGTGAATCGGTGGCGTGCGTGGAGATTTCAATCAGTTTCGCGAACTCTGCGAGGCTCTCCGTGAAGGGCTGCCAGACGACCTTTTTGATTTTGACCACGCTGGTCTCCGTTGCGGTTCCCTTTACGGTGATATTACCCAGCGGGTTCTCGATGGTGATGGCGGCGCTCGGCTCTAGGTGGAAGGTCAACTCCTGCTCTTCCACGAGTTCATGCCAGTTCTCCGGCTTTTCGGGTCTGCGGTCTTCGCCTTCCGCCCAGTGCCACACGCGAGACTGGAAGGAGGAGCTCCACGTAGAGCCTGCCCGTGCCGCCGTGCGGAGCTGTGACTGCACCTGTTTCACAATCTTTTCGGGCTGAATTTTGGCGACGGCTTGCGAGATCCTCGAACCTAAGTCGTCAAGGTTGATTTTCGGTGCTTTGATTTTGTCGAAGCCCCCGAAATGCTTCTTGTCCTTCGCCTCCGAGTCGGGCTTGGGCGGCTCCGGCGGCTTGGGGGGCTGAGGCGGGGTCGGGCGACTTCCGCCTCCATCTTTACGCAGGGCGGCGATAAGCATCTCCGCCTCTTGCGCCGAGATGTTGCCCTCCTGAAGTAGTTTTAGCACGCTCATCACATTGTCATCCATTGTTTTATCTCCTCGTTCCTATTCGTCGGAACGGTATTTGTGTTTTAGGGTAGTTCTCTGAGTGCGACTGCCGCCTCTTCCGCAGAGATTTCGCCTCGCGCAAGGGCTTCCAACAGGTCTCTCCGCTGAAAACTTGGCGGGGCGGGCGGCTCTACAGGAAGGCTCTCGGTGAGTTGGAGCGCGGCGAGTGCCCCGCTGAGTCGGTTTCGCACCGTTGGGTACGAGAGTCCCATCTCTTTTTCGACCTTGCTGATGTTGCCTTCGCACCGTAGAAAGGTCTCGATGAAGGCGAGGTGGTCGGAGTTCAGTCGACAGAATCGGCAACTTTCAAACTGACTCTGGATTCGGGTGTCGCACTGAGAGCAAGAGAGTTCGGATATCTTTAGGGTTCCCTCGCAGACAGGGCACCGTGTGAGTGCTTTCGCCATGTTGTTTCTCCTTCCTAATAATAATACGTCTGATAATTGAAAAAGTCAACATGATTTTTGAATTATTTTAGAAATTCTTATTTCTAGTTTAGTTTTTCGTATCTGTGGACATTTTGAGAGTGTAAGAACTGGGGGAGAGATTAGGTGTTCTCTGAGGTAGTAGCTTTTGATGGGAGCGAATAGTAGTAGTTCCAGAAGAGGGCGGCAACGCACGCGCCGAGGGTGTAGCAGAGGATGTCATTGGGATCGCTGAAGGCGACGCGCTTAAAGTACGCGACTTTGGGCAGAACTAACTCGAAGTACCACGACCAGCAGAGGAGTGGAAGGAGGATTTCAGCGGCTTGCGGTGGTTTATCAGAGGTTCGCCAGCCAAACCTCCGCATCATCCAGAGCATTATCGGAATCCAGAACGGCAAACAAATTAAGTCATTCACGGAGCCATGCACTATCGCGCCGATAATCCCACCGTGAATGAGCGGCTTGAACACGAGGCGATTCACAAAGTAGAGGACGACGCAGAACAGAAAGAGCGGGTCTTTAAGGTAGCGAAATAGCATGGTTAGTGCGGATTCGGCAAGTGTAGCCCTGTGACAATAGCGGCGACAATGCTTGCCCCCACAACGAGTAGGAGTAGTTGTAATGCTATCGCGCCCATCTTGGGAGTTGATGCGGTGATCGGGCGAAATAGCGCGAAGCATAACACCGTTGCGAAAACTCCTGAAATCCCTGCCACCTGTATCATCTTTTCTGCGCCTTCTAGGCGAATGAGTTGAGAAAAAGTAACGCGCCCCTCTTTCGGACGGAGGTTGTCAGATTTTATATCCGCATCCAACCCTATGCCGCCCGGAACGCCATCTCTCCCGTATGAGGTAATCACGTAGTGTTCTCCAAGTGCTTGATAGAGATAGTGCCTGCCCCATCCGTCTGAATAGACGCTATCATTCAAATCAATATGCAAGTCCTCCAGCCGACGAGGAAGCGTGTGCTTCTCCTTCTTGTAGGCATCGAGGAGGGGAGCCATCAATTTGATATGATACCGTGTCATAAAGGGTTCGTGAACAAGATTGTCGACAAGTGCGTCTCTGTTCGCCGTAAAGGCGAAGTAGGCGACGGTTAAGCCGAATAGCGCGGATACAGTACAACGTATGAGTTTCATTGGCGTAGCCTTGTGTATTTCATCAGTGTCCCATCGCCATATGCATTATAGTCAAAAAGGTGGCGATAAATGTTGCGGCTATTAGTAGAGCTAAGAGCTGGACAAAAGGGCTGGGAGAGGACTTGATCTTTACAGCACCACCACTCTCTGTACAGTGCGGGCATCCATTACAGCCCCCTCTCGATTGAGAACTGTTACTGTGGGCACGCCGCAACGCAGCAGATACTCACGCGCCTCTGGAACCCCTGCGCCCACATCGGAAGGGCGGTGGCTATCGTCTCCGAAGCAGAAGCCTATCCCCATCGCGTGCGCCCGTTGCACGAGTGGAGGCGCAGGGTAAGGTTCGCCTAGCCCTTTACGCCAACCTGCGGTATTCAAGTCGAGTATCGCACCCACAGAGCGAACCGCCTCCATTGCGCTCTCTGCGGCGGCTTGGATTTTGGGAGTCTGCAATGAGAAGTCACCGAATCCTGCTAGTGTCAGATTGCGTTTGATAAGGTCGAGGTGTCCCACTACTTCTGGGCGCAAGGCGAGTGCCATCTCCGCAACCAGTTCGTAGTAGCGAACTGCAAGTGCCTCTATGCCTCCGCACGCCTCTACTGCAAGCAGGTAGCTCGCGGGAGCCGCGTCAATCTGAACCTCGTCTACATAGTGGACAGAGCCAACTGCGTAGTCGAAAGCGGGCGACCCGTCTGCTAGTTTCTGGTTCCTGAAATCCTGCATCAGGGATACATATTTTGCGCTCGGAACTATCTCCATCTCCAAGCCACGCAGAACGCTGATTCGTCCCTCGAACTCAGGAACAAGCTCTTGTAGATGCGCCGTATACCGTGCGAAATCTGCATGGATTTTGGGGATGTCCCAGCCCATTGCAACCTCTTCTGGGTAGAGGAATCGGGCTTCGTGTCGCGGAACGTGTTCGCTCACGCCAAACGTGTCGTACCCAGCACGAACCGCCGCCTCCAGCATCTCGCGGAGAGTCGCCTCCGCGTGGTCACAAAACTCGCCGCTATGCCCCCCGTGCAGGGAGACTTTCCACTCGCTCTTTTCCATTTGTTCTCCTTCAATTTACGATACTATTTAGGAATGCAAGTGACATCACTCCCTCCCCCTTTAGAGTATATCTAAAGTTTGCCCAATCACAATGACTTGTCGCAGAAAACACGGCGAGTTTTCCACGCGCAACTTACGTACCTCCTTTCTTCTACCTGATATTGCACTAGCCTTTGTGAATAATGCCACATATCATGTGTTGTAGGCTTCACAGAAAGCCTATGACATATTGCGTATAATACACAATCAGGCTTCCTTCTCGGCTCACCTACACACTACCGACCTCTTATTATTTGTGAGGAGGCGTGTTGCGAGAAGGGAACACGCCCTAGGTCTGCACGACATAGGTGAAAACGAGTGATATAGAAAGTTGGATTTCAATATGGAACTACTTTCGAGATGGCGCATCTGGAAAGTGCTTACTTTTAGTTTTTTGATTACTACTGTTGCTGCTTCAGGGCAACAGGTGTTGCCTTCGGTCAAGACCGTTGCACGAAGTTACGCTCAGATGCCTCTTGTGTTTGAGCGGAATGAAGGTCAGACCGACAACCGAGTAAAGTACCTCTCACGGGGCACTGGGTATTCACTTTTCCTCACTCCTAGCGAGGCGGTGTTCGCGCTACGAAAAAGCGTGCCGCACGACACTCTTAAACCTCGACACGTGAAAAACGTGGAGGGAGCTGGTGCTGTTGTGCGGATGCAACTGGTCGGGGGGAATCCCGATGCGAATGAGTTTGCCCTGCAAAGGCTTGCGGGAACATCCAACTACTTTGTTGGAAACGATAGAAGTAGGTGGTACTCTGGTGTAGAAAACTATGGAAAAGTGGGTTTCAACGGGGTCTACCCGGGTATAGACGTAGTCTACTATGGTAATCAGAAGAGACTGGAATACGATTTTCTAGTTCATCCCAAAGCGAAACCTTCCTTAATACGTTTGAAATTTGCTGGTGTGAAGCGCGTGAAAGTGCTGAAAAGCGGCGCGTTGTTGTTGGAGTTAGGGAGTGGCTCTCTACAGTGGAAGGCTCCTGTTGCCTATCAGGAGAGACAAGGCAGGCAAGAACACGTCGCTGTGAAATATATTTTGAAAGGTGCAACAGAGGTCAGTTTTACAACTGGAAACTACGACCATTCTCGCCCTCTAGTGATAGATCCTGAACTCGTCTACTCCACATTTCTTGGCGGAAACGGCGAAGACTTCGGCGACGATATTACGGTGGATAAAGAGGGAAGTGCCTATATTACAGGTCACACCTTCTCCTCTACCTTTCCGACTACTCAAGGAGCTTTCCAGCTCAAGCGCTTAGGGCGTACAGACGCATTTGTAACTAAGTTGAGCGCAGACGGAGCGTCTCTTATCTACTCCACTTTTCTGGGAGGAAAGGAGGAGGAGACCGCAACAGGAGTCGTGGTAGATAAGATGGGGAACGCCTACATTTCCGGGTACACCAACTCCTCGAACTTCCCTACCACACAGGGTGCTTTCCAATCGAAATATCAGGGCTACTACGATGCATTTGTGACGAATCTTAGCGCGGATGGGAAGTCGCTTATCTACTCTACCTATCTTGGCGGAGCGAAGTGGGACGATATTGCCACGAAAATTGCGGTGGATGCCAGTGGCTTCGCTTTTGTGACAGGTGCTAGTTTTTCTGCGGACTTTCCAACCACTTCGGGAGCATTTCAGAGCGTGCATCGGGGGTTGCAGAGTGCTTTTGTAGCGAAATTCAGCCCTGACGGCAAGTCGCTCGTCTACTCCACTCTTCTCGGCGGGAAAGATTCGAGTGCGGGTTCCGGTGTTGTGGTAGATAAGGAGGGGAACGCCTACATCTCTGGGTACACCAATGGCTATGACTTTCCCGTAACGCTCGGCGCGTTTCAGATTACGAAAGGCTTAGGATATGACGCTTTTGTAGCGAAGTTCAGTTCTGACGGGCAGTCACTGCTCTACTCTACCTTTCTGGGCGGACAAGAGGATGATATTGCGGTAGGGATTGCACTAGACGCGGAAGGGCGTGCTATTGTTGTCGGCAGTACAAGGTCTCCTGACTTTCCTGTTACGCAAGGGGCATTTCAGAGCGTATCAGGCGGTTCCTACGATGCCTTCGTAACCAAGTTGAGCACGGACGGAGCCTCGCTTGTCTACTCCACCTATATTGGAGGGACGCAACAGGATATTGCGACGGGGATTGTACTGGACAGTATTGGTAATGCCTTTATAACAGGTAGCACCCACTCTCCTGAATTTCCCACCACTCAAGGTGCTTTCCAGATTATAAACCGAGGCTACTTTGACGCATTTGCTACCAAACTGAGTGCGGATGGATCGCGTCTCCTCAACTCTACCTATCTTGGCGGGAAAGCGGACGATATGGGGAAGAGTATCGCTGTAGATAGTGTGGGAAGCTCCTACATTACAGGCTACACTTTCTCCTCAAACTTTCCTGTCACGCAAGGAGCCTACCAAACCAGCTATAAGGTTTGGGCAGAGGCTATGTGTACGAAGTTAAACATGGCAGATGTTTCAGGAAAGGCAGATACGCGCGTCTCCACTCGCTCGGAGGAAGTGTCGCTATCCGAATCGATAACCCTCTACGCACGCCTTAGCAGGACAGTAGATGGTGCGGGGTTGGTTGCAAAGCCCCTAACCTTCAAATTGGACGGCGTAGCACTTGACGTTAAATACACCATTAACAGCGGAGGTGTCGCGCTTCTACTCTACAATGTAGATATCTCTGCTACTCTGGGTAAGCATGTGCTCACCGTTGATTTTGCGGGCGATGGAAACAACAAGCCGTCGTCGGGCAAGGCTACTATC
>JAPLCR010000643.1 GCA_026392135.1 Armatimonadota bacterium | reverse complement strand
GCGTTTAAGAGTGAATAGCCGCTCTTTTGTTACCTTCACAATTTTCGAGAGGTCAATATCACTCGGTACGATGGGCCAGCCGCTCATACCCTGTACGTTTCCTTGTATTTCATTCCACACGAGGTTCTGCTCGTGGGGGCTGATATTGTGGTGAGGGAGGGGCGCGAGAAGTTGGTTCATATCGCGAATGGCGCGTATCTCTACGCCGGGTATGCTCTTAACTGTCTGGATAGCTGAGCGGAAGTTTTTCAGTGTTATTTGTAGGTCTGCCTCTGATTTGCGCGGGGCAGGAACCCATGCCTCTTTGGGTGTCACTTTGCCGCGCTCGAAGTTCGCTAAGTCCCAGAACGCTTCGTGTAGGATACGGGTAGGGTGTCCTAGAAAGACCTCCTGCCAAATGGCTCCTGCGTCTCTTTTTGCTACGATGTGTGCTGTTACGCGCTCTCTGTCTAGCTCTGCCTTTGCATCATCTTGATAGTTTCCGTCGCTAAATCCACCGCCCCAAGGGTAGGCTGTCAGCCCATTGAAACGATGGATACCCCCCTCTGGAATACGGGTGTGTGCATAGACGAAAGAGTGAATGCCTAGATGCTCCATTGCTCCGCAGATTTGAGGTCCCCATGAGTTTCCGGGACCCGCAAAGCAGGACGGCATAAGGTTGAAAGTGTCGAGAAGAGCCTGCACACCGGGCTTTTCGCGTCGGATTGCTTCGGAGACACCTGTATCCCAGTCTTTGTCGGCAAGATATTCGGTGATAGTGGGGTGGACGGAGTGTGTTGCGGAGTGGAATCCAATGTCGTGTTGCTTCAAAGCTTGGATAACATCGCTACGTCCGCGCTCCTTCAGCAGTCGTGCCTTCTCTCCCACGATGCACATTGTCGCCTGTACGCCCTCTTCTGCGAGTATTTCGGAGCAGGTTTTGGCAATATCGTCCGCTTCTGGGGCAACGAGGTCTTCCACGTCCATAAATAGCGTTACGTACATTGTGTTCTCTCCTCTTCTTGTTAGCGTAACATCACGACTTTGTCTTCGCGAATATCCTTCTGCTTTAACAGATCGTGGATGGTTGCACAAAGGAAGCGGTTTTCGTCGATAGAGAAGTCAATCCGTAGTCGTGCCTGATTTCCTGCACCTGCCGCAGGAAGGCGCACTGTGTCTCCTTGGTTGAGCGTAATGACACACTCATCCTCTTCGGCTCCTGTAGGTATCCAGTATTCGTTACCGTTTGATCGGCGTTGCCACGGGAGAGAGAGTCTACCGGCATACCCTACCTCGCAAACGGGCAAGCGGAACTGGGCTTGCCCCTCTGCAACGGCGTAGTAGCGCGTCTCAAAAGGTTTGGGAGTGGGATAGGGAGTTCCGCGCCGCACGAGCCGTTCGTATTCGGGACGCTGTTGAGCATCGCTATAGACTCGGATGGAGTAGTCGTGGTGGACAATCTGGTCTACGCTGAAACCTGCACCATAGATCGCCGCACCCTTTGCCACTGCCTCAAACGGCTCCCAGTAGTGAACGCGCTGAGAGCCAAAAATCTGCTCGAATAGGTCGCGTACACCGGGAAGAAGTGTAGAGCCGCCCACTAGAAGGACTGCGTCTATCTCTGTCTCGTTTACTTGGTTACGGCAGTCGTCCAGAACCGCTTCGGTGATGGTCTCTAGTGTTTTGTAGAGTCCTTTTCGCTCTAGGAGATCCAAAAACTCAGGGCGTGTAATCTCAATGCGCCCGCCCCCTTGCAGTAAAAAGAAACTGCTGTCTGCAACGGAAGCCTTGTTGCTCAGGTCTTTTTTGATGGCTTCTGCCTGTCCGGCAAGAATTGGGCGCAGGGTAGACTGGTGGGCGCGAAGCCGTTCGCACCCAAAATCGGTAATCCATGAGTCAATCGTCTCGCCTCCGTAGGTTAGCCCCCGCCCCGCAAGTAGTGTTGCGCGCCGCGCCGCAACCTGTGCAGTGCGCCCTGTTGCGCTGAAGGGGTGTGTTTTAACCAGTGCTAGGTCGAGGGTTCCTCCCCCAAAGTCTACCACCAGAATATGCTTCTCTTCTGAGAGGTCTAGCCCGTATCCCAGCGCGGCAGCAACGGGTTCATCTAGTGTAGTGAAGCGTGTTACGCCTAGCTTACGCGCTATCTGCCCCAGTTCGGCACGGTAGGGTTCAAAGCTGTCGATGGGAACCGTCATCGTCAAATCGGTAACCTGCCCCTCCTTACGCCAAAAATAGAGGTAGCGTAAGAGCCGACGCTTGAGAGAGGGGTCGGGAACGACATGGCTACGCTGATACTCAGCCATCTCTTCAAAGAGTTGACTCAGGAAGACGGAGGCACATTGCCGCGCAGAGATGGTCTCGGTACCTACTTGTGCCACAGCTTGCTGGCTGGAGCGGGCGAGTGTTTTTTTGAAGGAGCGGGCAAAAGGAGTCAGCATTTGAAGGTCGCCCGAATGTATTATCTCACGGGCGGATAGCGCAGGGCGACCAATCATCGCGTTGTTGACATCCTGAAAATAGATGACCGACGGGATAAGCGGGGTCTGCCATGCAGGTTCGTACTCGACCAACTCCTCCAGAGCGACTACAATCGCATGAGTCCCTACCCACTTTGCCAATATAGTATTTGTCGTACCAAAATCGATAGCCCAGCTCGTCTCCATCATTTACCCTGTTGTTTCTCTAATTGGATTTCGCGTATCTGCTCACACATCACAGATACGAATTGCCTTTGCAAGCGACTCCAGTTTGTTCTTAGGACCAAACTCATGAGCGAGGTAGCCTTTGAACTTGGTTCCTGCAATTGCCTGACAGACTCGCGTATAGTTCAACTCTTGCGTTTCATCTATATCGCGTCGCCCCGGTACTCCGCCCGTATGGAAGTGCGCGATATATTCGATGTTTTCTGTGACAGTCGCGCAGACATCGCCCTCCATAATCTGCATGTGGTAGATGTCGTATAGCAGTTTGAAGCGTGGCGAACCTACGCGCTTACAAAGTTCTACGCCCCAAGCTGTGTGGTCACACTGGTAGTCAGGGTGGTCGCGTTTGCTGTTAAGTAGCTCCATACAGACATTCACACCGAGGTCTTCTGCGACCTTGACAATGCGCTTCAGCCCTTTTTCACAGTTTTCCATACCCTGTGGGTCAGACAGCCCACGGCGGTTTCCCGAAAAGGTGATGACATTGGGAACTCCAGCCTTCGCCGCCTTTGCCAGAATATCTTCTGACTGCTTGACGAGGTTGTCCTGATTGGCGAGGGTGTTCCAGCCATCGGGCAGACTTCCGATGCCATATCCCATCGAGACTACTAGTCCGTGCCGCTTCACAGTCTCCCACTCGTTCTCACCCACAAGGTCTATTCCCACAATCCCCATAGGTTTCACCTTCTCACAAAGGATGTCCAGGGCGAGGAATCCATAACAACCCCGACAGATAGACTGCTTGATACGTCCCTTGAGTGTCGTAGGTGCTGTCACTTGTG
>JAPLCR010000025.1 GCA_026392135.1 Armatimonadota bacterium | reverse complement strand
TGGAGAATCGCGTTGAGATTATCGCCTTTCTGTGCGAACGAGGCGTGTATCCGGGCTACGATGTCGAAGATTATGAGACCGATATGGAGAGCCTTGAGAAACTCAGAAATACGCGGAGCGTATGATTGTCATTTCCGATACAAGTCCTCTCAACTACCTTATTTTGACGAAGTATATTGACGCGCTTCCCCAACTCTACAAGCGAGTGTTGATACCCAGAACTGTCTATGAGGAGTTGCTTCACCCTCTAACTCCCGAAGCGGTTCGTGTGTGGATAGGGCACCCTCCTGTATGGCTAGAGGTGTGTGAAGTCGTTAGGGGACTCAATCTTCCGGGACTTCATCAAGGCGAATTAGACGCTATCACGCTATTCAAGTCAGCCGATGCTGACCTTCTTCTGATGGATGAGCGGCTTGGGCGTGAGGCGGCGCAGACTTTAGGCATCACTATCACAGGGACTTTGGGTGTCTTGATAAGTGCCGCTCAAGCCGAGTTATTAGACTTGGAGGAGGCACTTGCCTCTCTCAAAGCGACTACGTTTCGTATCAGCGACACTTTGATACATAAAGTCCTCAGCGATTATCGTTTAAGATGACCTTCAACCTCATTTATGCAATAGATCACTACAGCGACAGAGTACACGGCGGCGACACTGTTTGTGCGCCGAGTTGCGGAACGAGTAGGCGTGGAGATTATAGAGCCTATCGCGTAATAATTCTGAAACGCTGCGGCGCAGAACTCGTCTGAACCTGTAAGCAAATGCAAGGAGACAAAGACGCTCCGCAAACGCTATGGCGCGAAAGAGCGGAGGTCTCCCATAATGGTGAAAAGAGCTTCAGGTTGTTGCTGTTGGTTTTTTAGCATTCCTCTTGTGTTAGGAATTGTCGTTTTTGCGTCGCTAGTTACGGGGAAAGGTCCCGTTATGTCGCTTATTGAGCATTATGTCAGGAACTCTTACGAAGACCCGATAATGCGTGCTATTGATAGGAGAGACATTGAGGAGGCAAAAAAACTAATCGCCTCTGGGAATATGCCCAATAAAGACGGCTACTGGCATAAGATGCTGATAGCCGCTCTGCCGTTGGAGAACAGAGAGCTTATCGGACTGATAAGGGGGAATGGAGGCGACCCAACGCAGGCTCTTCAGTATGTAAACACGGTAGAGCAGGGGAAGGAATTGGTGCGTATGGGGGCGAAAGTAGATGCAGGGGCATCCTATGGTGATAGTTCGCTTCTCGCCTATCATGTCAGGAGTGGCGATGTGGATATTGTCGAATGGCTGCTCAAGGAGACTCCGAACGCGAAAGCGCGTGCGAAAGACTATACCGCGCTGGTTGCGATGTTAAAAGTCAGAGTGCATGAAGGGGTGAGTCAGCCCTATATACCAAATTCTCAACAGATGATAGCTGTTCTCAAGAGGTACGGAGCCAAAGAGTAGCACAAGGAGAAACGAGATGATACGAGGGAAAATAGCACTATTTTTGCTGGTGATGACGTTTGTCTTTATTGGCGGAGTTTGTGGACTGACCTATGCATTCAGTACATGGGGGGCACCTATCGGTGTCGTACAAAACATGACAGGCAGTGATGGTAAGGTAGTTGCTGAGCCAGTTGAGAGTTCAAGTTCAGACTGCCGTCTTTCCAACGCGCTGGAAACAGGCAATATCAAAGAGGCAAAAAAACTTATTCGTGAACACCAGATAGGCGAAGACACAGCACCCTACGACTGGAATAGTGCCCTCGCCATAGCCGCGCCCTTGAAGGACAAGGAGCTTATCACACTCATTCAAGAGCAGGGAACAACGCCCGATGCCGCTCTGGACTATGTGCAAAATGCAAAACAGGCAGAGGCTCTTGTACATCTTGGCGCGACTGTTCAATTTGGCAGTAGTAGTAAGGGTGGGCAGTGGACGCATCTAGGGACACACGCACTGAACGGCAATGTAGAGGTAGTTGAGTGGCTCCTCAAGCACGGCGCGAAAGCTAGCGAGACGGATGAAGAGGGGCTAACGCTCCTTTCGCAGGTTGAGGACAGCGCGAAAACTGCCGCTGACCCGCAGGAGAAGGCGAAGCTTTCCAAGGTAGTTACACTCCTCAAAACGCATGGCGCAACCACACAATAGGGTTGTTTCCGTAAAGCACTCACTCCCTATCTCCCGATTGCAGGAGATAGGGGGCGCAAGCAGGGCGATAAGCCTTCCGTCCATCCCAATCGGGTAAGCGCACTATACCAACCTCGAACTTAACAGACTACTAAACAGCTCCTATCCGCTCACTCTCTTCACGAGGAGCAGGGTTACAAAGTTACCATCGGTAACCACACCTGCACTGCCCCCGCTTCGCGGTTTGCCCACGCATAGTACGGAACAGCGGTAAAGGTATAAGGAGTCGCTTGCGCGGCAGGGGAGTAGCTTCGGTAGAGTTGTCCCTCCCACCCCGACGAATTGAGAACCACGCCTTCGCCTTTCAACACAACGACCCCGTTAAGAAGGTTAGGCTCAGTGATAGGAACGAGGCGCGTATCGCTCGTAAGCGCGATGTCCCAAGTATCCACCCCAGAATTGTCCGCAGCCTCCACGCAGTAAATAAGTGCCCCGCGACGTACTGCGGCGCGTCCCCGATTACCAAGTATCTGCGGATGCCCCTCCAGAATATGAACCTCCATAGGAAGTGAAATTGTAACAGTGTCTCCCGCCTTCCATACGCGATTCAGCGACGCATATCCCGCTGAAAATAGCACCGCATCCCCGCCGTTCACCGCTATTTTCGCAGAACCAGCCCAGCTCGGAATCCGAGGGCGGAGGGTGGTCGTTACCTCCGTGTCCTGTTCAATAGTGAGAGTGATAACGCCATCCCAAGGGTAGTTTGTAGACTGGCTAAGGCTGAACTCTGTACCATTGCCTAGGCTGATGTCTGCGGAACTCGTTGCGTAGAGGTGGATGTAGACCGAATCGTGTGCTGTGCTATAGAAATAGCCGGGCAGTGATGCAAGAAGCCGGGCTACATTCGGAGGACAACACGCACACCCAAACCACTCCTGTCGGCGATGTTCGCCCCTGTCTGCTAGGGGGTTCTCATAGAAGTACTGCACGCCATCCAAAGAGATACCGGGCAGGACTGCGTTGTAGAGTGTGTTCTCCATCACATCCGCGAATCGCGCTTCGCCTGTTAGGTGGAGCATACGGAAGTTCCACATAACGCTGGCTATAGCGGCGCAGGTCTCCGTATAGGCGCGGTCATTCGGGAGTTCGTAGTCCTTTCCGAACGACTCCCCTTCGTAGCGCGAACCCGCGCCCCCCGTGATATAACTTCGCCTCTCCGTTAGGCTTTTCCAGAGCGCTTCAAGGGCATTCCTGTAGCCCGCGGAGTCTTTTTCGAGCGCGACATCTGCCCCCCCGCAACAGTAGTACAAATGGCGCACCGCATGACCTACAAGATCGGTCTGTTCAGTGAAAGGTAGGTGGTCTTGATGATAGGCACTGTTTTGAAAGATGCCGGGCTTCTTGCCACGTGCATCCATCATCAGCTCAGCTAAAGTGAGGTAGTTCTCGTCCTGCGTGTCCCGATAGAGCTCCACCAGTGCCATCTCCAACTCTTCGTGCCCGCAGGTTCCCAAACGCTTACCAGTACCGAATACCTCGTAAAAATGGTCACACAGTTTGCAAGCAACGTCAAGGAGGTCTGTTTTGCCCGTCGCTCTATGATGTGCTACCGCCGCCTGAACGAGATGTCCGGCGCAGTAGAGTTCGTGCATATCTTTGAGGTTGGAGTAGCGGTCTTTTTCGCGTTCAAACATAAAGTAGGTGTTGAGGTAGCCGTTTGGCTGTTGCGCGTCCGCTATCTCCTGAATTACGCTGTCGAGAAGACTGTCCAGCTCCAAATTGGGGTCTGTCGCAAGAGAAAACGAAGCCGCCTCTACCCACTTATACACATCCGAGTCGTTGAAGAAGATGCCTTGAAAGTCTCCCTGAATCTTGCCGGAGGCACGGCGGAAGTTATCAATGCGCCCTGTGGTAGCGCACTGCGTATACTGCGCGGGAATAGTTTTATCTCGATTGATAATTCGGCGCGGTTGCCAGAAGTCGTCGTGGAGCGAGACTTCAGAAAGGGCGGCGGGCTGTAGTTTCGCGTATCGCGAGTGGCTCAAATCTATGACTGGGTTTTTCCGAGAGGACATCTTTGCTCTCCATGAGGGGTATTTTTTGTAACTACTCAGCCTCGCGAGGCTACCTAGCCCCTCCATTTTTGCGGAAAGTTTCTTAAAAACCGCCATTTTCCCGAACGGGAAAGTGGCATAAAACAAGAAACTTTTGTCTCTAATCCCAATAGTTTCTTAAAAACAGCCATTTTCCCGAATGGGGAAACAGGCGGTTTTAGGAAAATACGTCGAAGAGGGAAGCGTGAGTAGTTACTATTTTTGTAACTACTCACCCTATGAAAGCGAGTAGGGTTTGAGTATAAAGTCTCCGAGAATAGAATTATGCTAACCCGTGAAGAGTTCCAACTTATCTAT
>JAPLCR010000104.1 GCA_026392135.1 Armatimonadota bacterium | reverse complement strand
ACAGCAGTTGCCCCACGTGGGCGCAGGTATGTTGGTTAAGTAACTCGCCTTTAATATGTATATTTATGTCTACTCTTCTTGGTGAGCTACTTAGATAGGGTTATGGGAGTATAGCCGCACAACACGCGAAAAAAAGGCACACAAACCCCAAACTTGGAACTATTCGCATAGCCTTCTAATCTCAAACCACGAAGACTCCTCTCCTTTGCGAAGGAGAGGTTGGGTGAGGTTAAGCGCCAAGTTCCCAACCTCAAACTACCATCCGTGCATTCACCCCTTCTCCCAGAATTGGGAGAAGGGGCAGGGGTTGAGGGCTAGGAGAGGTTGGGTGAGATTTTGTGAACGGGGGAGACTCATGCTATAATTGAAAAACAAGAACGGAGGCGATGGAAATGACAATCAGTCTTGAACTTTCACCACAGACGCAAAAGAGGCTCGAAGCCCTTGCGTCCCAAAACGGGCAACCGCTGGAAGCCTACGTAAGCGCTCTTATCGAAAACACAGTAACGCCTATTGATACCCTCCTAGAGCCATTCTGGGAGGGCTTCGCAGAGAGCGGGATGAGCGAAGAGGAGCTAACGAACCTTATGGACGACGAACTAAAAGCGGTGCGGGCATCTCGCCGTGCGAAAAGACTGCGCTAATGAATCGAAGGAAGCCAGCGGCTGTTTTTGATACAGGAATTATCCTGCAAGCGACGATAAGTCGCACAGGTCCCGCAACGAAACTTCTCCGCCAATTTGATGAAGGCGCTATCACGCTCTTCGTCAGCGAGGAGCTTTTGGCGGAAATGCGAGATGTTCTCTTTCGCCCGTCAATCCGCACCAAAAACGTTCGTTATTCAGACGAGGGGCTTGAAAACTTGCTCCAGCGTCTTGAGAAAAACGGAGTAATGGTTACGCGCCTCCCCGAACACTTTCAGTATGAACGTGACGCGGACGACGAACACGTTATCAACCTTGCTATTGAGGCGGGGGCGGAGTTCCTTGTCAGCCGCGATAAAGACCTGCTTGATTTAGCGAGTGACGCTGAGTTCACTGCACGCTTCCCCAATCTAACTATCCTCGACCCCGTTGCCTTTCTGAATCGCATATACGCTGAATAGGTGTTGCACGAAGACTACGACGCGCTCCGTAAACTAGCGGTTGAAAACCAGAAGCCCTCACCCCCGTCCCCTCTCCCAATTCTGGGCGAGGAGTGACTAGGGCGGAAGACGACTCCGTTGGGCGATAGTCTCCCTTTCCCTAGAGGTTTTGGAAGATTTTAACTAGAGAGAGTCCCTTAGTAACCTGGGATGTTGCCATCTTTGGGGCGTGTGGTTGCGTACTGGGGTGGATTATGAGCAGATATAAATATCCGCGTATAGCCCAAACCCCAATATATTGTTTGTTTGGGCAACCGATTCGTAAGTATGGAGTGTGGCTGGCTTTAAGGCTTTCTTTAGTATTTTGTAGGCATCAAGAGGAATCTCAACTTGTCTCAACTCTTTCCTATTTAAAGGCACACCTTTTGGGAAATTGAATTCTATCCCCTCTAAGTAAGCAAGAGTCTCACGAACCTCAATAGCCGTAAGCCCTCGTCCAACATATTCACGAATTCTTGCTCTCCAATCATCAGTCACTGAAG
>JAPLCR010000344.1:36229-39812 GCA_026392135.1 Armatimonadota bacterium | reverse complement strand
CAAAACCTTACCTGCTCGAAGAGGCTTCGCAAGGGGTGTTTGCAGACCACTACTGCCCATAGATTTGTGGGTTCTGACGCTGACACTCCTCAATTACGGCTATCTGCTGGCGTACTTGTTGAGGGGTAATAATGAGCGGAGTGCCTTCCGTTAAGGTAAGGTAGAGGTTATCGTAAAAGTCCTTTGACATAGCCTCAAATAGCCCCGCACCCGTTTCTGGCTCCCACTCCCCCTTTTGCCACGTCAGAGAGTCGCTACAGTAGGCAGGTGTACCATCAGGGCGACAAAGCGGTGTGGTGACAAGTTGGAGTTTGGGGGCAGTAGCGGGGTCGTAGTACTCCCACTCTAGCCGTCTGGTGTCTCCTTTTAAGCCGCCCTGCGTGCCGTACACGTTGTAGGTAGCGTGCGGGAAGCGACTACAGGAGGAGATTTCCAGATGGATAATGGGTCGTCCTTCGCCTTGCAGAAGCAGGAGAACATGGTCTTCTGCTGTACCGTAACTCAGCACATTTCGCATTATACAGGTGACTTGGGGCATCGCGTCGGTTCCAAAGAGCTGGAGTGCTTGGTCAAGAGGGTGAGGTCCTGTGTTGAGGAGGTTGCCTCCCATTTCGCTGGTGAGTGTCTGCCAGTCGTACCGGCGCGAGAAGCCGTTAAAGGCGATGTTTATCTGAACAATGCTACCTAATACTCCCGAATCTATAACCTTACGCACCTGCTGGAAGTAAGGAGCGAAACGGGACTGTTGGAAGACTGCGAGGAGTTTACCCGTCTTTTCAGAGGTTGTTATGAGGCTGTCTACGTCTTCGGCTTTGGAGGCGAAAGGCTTTTCACACAGTACATTGAAGCCCGCTTCCATGAGCGCAAGAGTGTAGTGGACATGGAACTTGCTCGGCGCGGCGTTTACCACAAGGTCGATGTCGTTTCTGCCAAAAAGTTCTGTATAGTCTGCGAAAGTGTCGCACGAGTACTCCCGCCTTGAGCGTTCTCTGCGTTCTGGAAGGGGGTCAACAATCGCGGCTATCTGATAACGCTCAGTATCACGGAAAAGGTGCTGACCATGTATGTCACGTCCGCTTCTGCCCTGCCCTAAGATGGCGACTCGTATCTGTTTCATTCTAATGCTCACTTTCTGTAGTCTCTTGTGTCAGAACAGCTCTTCAATGACCTCGCCCTCTGGGGCAATGGATTTTTCTAAGAGAGCGGTGCGGGGTATGCCTAGCTGATTGTAGACCGTCATGCAGACATCTGCGGGTTTTATAGGACGTGAGGCAGGGAACTCCGCTTTCGCGTCAGAGGAGCCAATCACCTGTCCGCCGCGCACGCCGCCGCCCGCTATCAGCGCGGAGTAGCAGTTATTCCAGTGGTCTCGCCCCGCTTTATCGTTGATTTTGGGCATACGTCCAAATTCGCCCATCACCACAACTGTTGTTGTGGCAAGCAGACCTCGTTGGTCGAGGTCGTCGAAGAGTGCGGAGAGCGACTGGTCTAGCATCCACATATGCCTCTCCTGCGTAATTTCAAAGTGGCGATAGTGCATATCCCAACCGCCGTCCCCCCAGTCCTCTTCCGACTCAACGTGGCTAGACCAGTTTACCTGCACAAAGGGAACCCCAGACTCTATGAGCCGCCGCCCTAGTAGGCAGGACTGCCCGAAACGATAACGCCCATAACGGTCTCGCATGGCTTCCGGCTCCTTCTCCATATCGAAGACGGCGCTTGCAACAAAGGAGTAAAGGAGATAAAATGCCTGCTCATACATGGTTCCAAGTGTGTCCGCGCTACTTTTTGCGAAGAGTTGTTCTTGTGCGGAGTCTATGGTATGAAGGAAGCGTTTGCGACGTTCAATACGGTTTTTAGTGAGGTTCTCTGGGGGAGTAAGATCGTGAATACGTACCCCTGTCAGTTCATCATACTCAACGCGAAACGGGTCGTACATAGTGCCGAGTATACCGCCACCTTCACCCTGCAACGGGCGGTGTCCTTGGTGCATCCTACCGCCGACAGTAACAAATGAGGAGAGAGGAGGGTGGTAGCCCTTCATTCGTGAAGCGACTGCCCCCATGCTTGGCATAACGCGCCCGCCTGCTATCTCCTTACCTGTAAGGGCGATAGTCCCTGCAAGCCCATGGTCGTTCGTTCCATGATAAAGGGAGCGGAGAACCGCGTACTTATCTGCCTGCTTTGCAAGGAGGGGAAGATATTCGCAGACCTGAATACCGGGCACATTGGTTCCGATAGGGCGGAAGGGACCTCGGTATTCAAGCGGGGCGTTTGGCTTCATGTCAAAAGTGTCGATGTGGCTGGGTCCGCCCCAGAGCCAGATGAGCATGACAGAGTGCTCTTTTTGCCCTGCCTTCTGCTTTTTCTTTAAGTCGCGGGCGTGGAGTATTTCAGGCAGGCTCAAGCCGAGTGCGCTGGAAAATCCGACTTGTAGGAAGCCGCGCCTCGTTATGCCATCACAGGTTTTTTCTCTGTTGTCTCCTATACTCCACATGGTTTTGCCTCTCCTGCCCCCCTTCTCTTCATAGGCATACGCATGAGTTTGGGGTGAGTTGTGTTCTGACTATTCTCTACTTAATTCGTGACCTGAGTATATGATTGTACCCATAATTGAGAGGCTTTCGTCGCTCTTCTTTGCCTACCTCATGCCGATAAGAGTTCATACTACTCTCTCAAGACGAGCCAAGGTAGTGTCCATGACCTCTTGCGTCTGCGCCTGAATGGTGTAGAAGAGGGCTTCGCGCAACAGACGCTGGGCAGGGTGCGTCAACATATTTGCGGAGCCGCTACTCGCTGTAATGGCGGCGTGAGCAGCACGTACCCCCAAATCGATACACCAGGCTCGAATACGCAGTGCCTCTTCTACAAAGCGGGGGTCTTCCTGCCGGTTCAGCCACTCTAAAACCTCAGATTTTAACGCCTCCCACTCACGGGTAAAAGAGTCTGCGGCACGGCGGACAGCCGGCATATCACGTTTCTCTGCTGTGTCGCAGAGGACGCGCACACTCCCCGCAGAGCAGCCCAATGGCATAGCAGTCGCACCTAGCACATTACTCCTATCGTTACGGCGCATAGTCTCTCTATCCGATTCCAGCATCCAGTGTTCTTGTGGGACAAACCAGTTTTCGAAGGTCAGTATCACCGTTGCAGAGGCGTTCATACCGCACAGGGGAATAGGTGGTGAGACGTTCATCGCTCCCCACTCTCCATTGGGCGGAGTGACATCCGCAAAGAGTGCGGGGAAGTCGGCGCGATTGGCAGGAGACCAGAGGTAAACAAAACGCCCGTCAGGAAGCGTTGCCCCAAAAACGAACTGGTTCATCACTCCCCACCCTGTTACCCAAGGAGCATTTCCTTGCAGAAGATAGCCGCCTTTTACAGTGTCTGCCCGTAGAATGGGATTGCCGGGGCGGCGCAGATGTGCGAAGGAGACCCCCGTTACCCACTCTCCTGTGGCAAGCTTTGGCAAAAGTGCCTCCTTGAGAGTACTGTTCGGGCAGTTCGCAATCATGCGCGAGGGTCCATGGTGTTGCGCCTGTGTAAAGGTCGTGACACCGCAATAGGAGGCGAGTAGCTCTGC
>JAPLCR010000344.1:23189-36125 GCA_026392135.1 Armatimonadota bacterium | reverse complement strand
CAAACACTCCCGCCTCCGCAAGGGCACGAAAGTTCTGCATTCGAGGGGTAGCCCCCGTATCTGTCTCTTGTGCATGAGGTGCAAGAACAGTTTCACCTACCTGGCGCACTCTTGCGACAAAATCGCTCTCTGTGCTGTTCATAATAGAAGAGGGTTGGTTTGTCATCGTTTATTTGTCCCTGAAAACTACCAAAATAGTCTGCACTTTTCGCGCTTTATCGCAGATATGGCAGGAAACTGCTATCCTCATGTAGAATAAGCGAGCAGACATTTTAGACTTAGGAATAGTTGCTATGCTTTTTGTACGTGTTTCAAGGCGTTTTCTCCTCCCTGCCATAGGGATTTTCTCTCTTCTCTCCTGCTCTGTTTTCGCTCAAAAGCCCACTGATTCAATGCCAACCCTGCGCGAGTGCCTTGCACTCAAACTAGAGGTACGCGGAGGACGCACCCCTCTTCATAGTGACCCAGTAGAGGCGCAGTTGATTTCGGGTGCTTGGAATCTGCCTCATCTAGGGCAGAGCGTGGCGTTTCCCAATGGTAAGACCTCAGTATGGAAAAAACTAGAGGCAAATAGCGGCGGACGCATTCAAAGTGATGTGTTGCAGGGAGGGTACGCCCTCTGGACGGTACAAGCCCCTGAAGCAAAGACACTCCTGCTCGAAGCGGATGGGCATAGCATGGTCTATGTGAATGGCGACCCTCGAATCGGCGATGTCTACAGCTTAGGCATCACCAAAATTCCTGTTTTACTTCGTGCAGGAGCAAACCACCTTCTGTTTCTTTGCGCTCGCGGAGGACTAAGTGCAAAACTGACTCCCGTGCGTTCTAAAGCACAACTCAATCC
Organism: Armatimonadota bacterium; assembly: GCA_026392135.1. Lineage (GTDB taxonomy): Bacteria > Armatimonadota > Chthonomonadetes > Chthonomonadales > Chthonomonadaceae > CAIJLM01. The sequence goes on along the minus strand of JAPLCR010000344.1, from coordinate 35,281 downwards.
GAATGACATAACTCTACCCGATATGAGAATGAACGAACGAAAAAACCTGTTGGCAGGCGTGATAGTTATGAACACAACTGGAGAGACCTTGACAGGGCTGAAGCTTACAGCGCAAGGTGGTGGAATAGCGAAGACACAGGCAGATGTTCCCCCCCTGCTCCCATTCGGAATTCGCAAAGTCGCTTTTTATGTTGGGAAACAGCACCTTCAAAAGCCCGGTGACTACCCTCTCAAACTTACGCTTGCGGGAGACCGCAAGGTGCTTGACACGCTAGAGACCCGTATACGCCTCCGCTCTCCTGAAGCGAACTACAAGGTCACTTTTCAGAGTGATATTGATGGAAGTGTGCAGTACTACGCCGTGAACCCCGCGCATCCGCTTATGCCTAATGCCCCCCACCCCGCCTTAGTTCTCTCTCTGCACGGAGCAGGCGTGGAAGCGATGGGGCAGGCAGATGCCTATAGTACTAAGACGTGGGCGACGCTGATTGCGGCTACAAACCGCCGCCCCTATGGCTTCGACTGGGAGGACTGGGGGCGCATGGACGCTCTAGAGGTGTTGAACCATGCCCAGAAGACGATACCCTACGACCATCAACGGGTCTATCTGACAGGGCATTCGATGGGGGGACATGGAACGTGGCAGACGGGTGTACATTTTGCTGAGCGGTTTGCCGCGATAGCACCGAGCGCGGGGTGGATAAGCTTTATCACCTATGCTGGGGGAGTACAGGCGCAGAACCCAAACCCCATAGAAAAGATATTTCAGAGTGCAGCACAGATGAGTGCGACTCTCGAATACCTCCCGAACTTGAATCCAATCGGAGTCTATATTCTGCATGGCTCTGCCGACGACAATGTACCCCCCACGGAAGCGCAAGAGATGGCGCGTCAACTGGGCAAGTTTCACCGTGACTTCACCTACTACGAACAGCCGGGAGCGGGGCACTGGTGGGACTCCTCACCGGAGCCGGGCGCGGATGCGGTGGACTGGAGACCTATCTTTGAGTTTTTCAGCCGGCATACGCTTCCTGCCCTTGAAGCAGTACGGGAGGTCAACTTCACGACAGGAAACCCGGGTATTTCGGCATGGTCAAAGTGGGCAGGTATAGAGGCACAAACTAGCCCCCTAACAGTAAGTAGTGTACATCTAATACTTGACCCCCTTTTGCGACGCTTCTCTGGCACAACCAGTAATGTAGAGCAGTTAGCACTCATTGTAACCGGGTTGAGTGCAGGAACTCCCCTCAATGTAGAGATAGACGGTCAGAAGTTAGAGGGCTTGCCCTATCCCGATAAGGAGTCACTTCTACGCCTACAACGCACAAATGGAGTGTGGAAACCCCTTATGGAGGTCAATTTCGCTCGAAAAAGCCCTCTGCGCTCAGGGAACTTCAAAGAGGCATTCAAAAATAGAGTGCTCTTTGTATATGGTACGCAGGGTACGTCGGAAGAGAACAGATGGGCACTCTCAAAAGCACGATACGACGCAGAGACATTCTGGTACCGTGGCAACGGCTCCATTGAAGTAGTCCCCGATACCGCCTTTTCAGCAGAGAAAGACCCCGATAGAAATGTAATTCTCTACGGAAATGCAGATACCAACGGCGCATGGAAAACTCTACTTACTAACTCCCCCATACAGGTCAACCGCTCCCGTGTTCAAATAGGTTCGGAGAGCTATACAGGGACGAATCTCGCCTGCCTGTTCCTCTATCCACGCCCTCACAGCGATAAGGCAACAGTAGGATGTGTTAGCGGAACCGGACAAGAGGGGCTGCGCTTGACCGAGCGGGTTCCCTATTTCGTCTCTGGTGTTGCCTTCCCTGATTTCACCCTCTTGCGCTCTGACACCTTGACGAATGGGACGCTTGGGGTGCTTGCAACAGGGTTTTTTGATAACGATTGGCGTGTGTCTAAAGGGAGCAGCGCCTTTCAACACTAGGAAGCATCCATTGAAGTATAAGAAAGGTTGCCATGTTACGCAAGAGAAGCAAGATATGGTATCGCCAACCTGCAACAGAGTGGTTAGAGGCACTACCTGTTGGTACGGGGCGACTAGGTGGAATGATCTTCGGCTCTGTACCTTCCGAGCGCATTCAACTGAATGAAGAGACCATTTGGGCGGGCGGCTATCAGGATACTACAAACCCGAATGCCCTAGAAGCTCTACCGGAGGTTCGCCGACTGCTTTTTGAAGGCAAAAACCGAGAGGCTACAGCTATTGCCAGCCAGCACCTTATGGGCAACCCTTCTACCATAAAATCGTACCAGCCTCTGGGCAATCTTGACATTGACTTCTCTCATAGCACTCAAATCACGAACTACCAACGCGAACTTGACCTTAGCACAGGAGTGGTACGCACCTCCTACTATGCAGGGGATATAGGCTTTACTCGAGAGGTTTTCGCCTCCGTACCTGACCAACTTATCGTAGTGCATCTAGCGTGTAGCCGCCCTTATCATCTTAATGTGCGCATCTGCCTTACACGCGAAAAGGACGCAGTGTGTTGGGTATCTGGTCATGACACTTTGATTTTGCGAGGGCAGGTAGGGCGTGACACAGATAGCCCCGGCGTAAAGTTCGAGGCGCACTTACAGGCACAGACCGATACAGGCGAAATTCAAGCTAACCACGACACATTGACGATTTGGGGCGCGACAGAGGCAACCTTATTTCTTGCAGCAGGCACGGACTATCGGCTTGAAGCTCCTTCCGACTACTGTGAAGAGAGACTGCTTCAAAGGTCACGCACCTATCACTCCAATCGCCGCAGGCACATCAAGGACTATCAGAGCCTTTTTGAGCGTGTGTCTCTTGATTTGGGCGTATCCGATTTGGACGACCTACCGACGGATGAACGCCTGAAGAGAGTGACGCAGGGAGCGGATGACCCCGGTCTGCTTGCCCTCTACTTTCAGTACGGGCGATACCTTCTGATGAGTAGTTCCCGCCCCGGGTCGCTTCCCGCCAACCTACAAGGCGTGTGGAATCCTCTCTATGAAGCCCCTTGGAACTCGGACTATCACACCAATATTAATTTACAGATGAACTATTGGCACGCAGAGACGACAAACCTCTCAGAGTGTCACAAACCTCTATTTGACTATATGGATTCGCTAGTAGAGTCGGGGAGTCGTACGGCGAAAATTCACTATGGGGCGCAGGGTTGGGTGGTACATCACGTCTCGGATATATGGGGGTTTACGACTCCCGCGGATGGTGTTTGGGGTATCTGGCTGATGGGGGCGGCGTGGCTTTGCAGACACGTTTGGGAACACTATCTCTATACACAGAGTAGAGCCTTCTTACAAGAGCAGGGCTACCCGCTCATGCGTTCCGCCGCGCTCTTCATTCTCGACTACCTTGTATATGACCCACAAGGCAGACTGGTGACCAATCCCTCTCACTCTCCAGAGAACCGTTTTCGTCTGCCGGACGGAGGTGAATCTATGTTTACCTACGGTGCAACGATGGATTTGCAGATAGTAAGTGAACTCCTAACGAACTGCATACACGCATCTCAGAGTTTGTGTGAGAAGGACGGCTTTGCTTACCAGTGTCAATCGGTGCTACAGAAGTTGGCTCCTCTTCAGATTAGCCCCAAGACAGGACGGCTTCAGGAGTGGATTGAAGACTATGAGGAGGCGGAGCCAGGGCATCGGCATATTTCTCACCTATACGGTATCTATCCTAGCAGCCAAATTTCGCTACGCACCACTCCTAAACTCGCACTTGCCTGTAGAGCGTCGCTGGAACATCGTCTCGCGCATGGAGGAGGGCATACGGGATGGAGCAGGGCATGGATTACACATTTTTGGGCACGCCTAGAGGAGGGAACCCTCGCCTATGAAAGCCTGAAAGAGCTACTTGCACACAGTACGGCGCACAACCTTTTCGACCTGCATCCCCCCGGTATCTTTCAAATTGACGGGAACTGCGGCGGAACCTCTGCGATTGCGGAGATGCTCTTGCAGAGCCATGAGCTTACGCTTACGCTACTTCCTGCACTACCTTCTGTCTGGGCTACAGGCGAAGTGCGCGGATTGAGGGGAAGGGGAGGTTTTACGGTTGGTATTAAATGGAGAGAGGGTAAGCTTTCAGAAGCCCGTATCCATAACGACTTCCGCAAAGCGACTGCCTTTATACGCGTGCCTAAAGGTATACACTTAGAGAGTGTGATACAGGCAGGGAGAAGAGTAGCCTTCCAAGCCACTCCTGAACCAGAGGTCTATCAGATCTTTATGCCACGCTCTGTAGAGTACCTATGTCGATTTGGGGTGAATTGAAAGCGTCATTTTTAAGGAGTTCCAGAAGAGATGGCTTATACACTAACATGGGAAGATTTCCCTGCGAATACAGACAGAGTATGCCACCTTATACGCCGGTTTCAAGCGGATAGGGAGGCACTTAACCACCTTTTGACCACCCCCTGGTCTCCTATACACCGTGAAAAATTCAGAGAGTTCTATCAGAGCTGGCAGACGACAATCGATAGGATACCTTTCGATTGCCTCTCTCCTATGGACAGAGCAGACTGGGTTCTGCTGAACAACCTTCTCGTCACCGAACTACGCAATATTGGCAAAGAGGAGGCTCGCTGGGCGGAGATGGAGCCTCTTCTCCCTGCGCTTCTGGACTTAATCGCTCTTGAGGACGAGCGGCGGCAGCTCGTAGATATCGACCCTGTACAGATTGCAGAGAGGCTAGACAGTGCCCTTACTGCAATACGGTATCGGCGCAGGGAGAGTGAAACCGACTTGGAGGCAGGGAGAGAGGTAGCCCGAACTACAGTAGCCAACCGTGCCGCGCAAGCCCTTGCAAGTGTCCTCCTACAACTGGAAGAGTGGTACGGATTCTATGCGGGATACGACCCGCTCTTTACGTGGTGGGTAGAGTGCCCCTATCAAGCGTGGCGCGAAGAGGCAGTAGGCTACGTTGATTTTTTGCGTAAGCGGCTGGCAAATGCGAAAAATGGAGAGACTATTATCGGCGACCCCGTAGGACGTGAAGGTATTCTGGACGAACTGCGCCAGAACCTGATTCCCTACTCTCCTGAAGAGTTAATCGCTATCGCCCGGCGGGAGGCGGGGTGGTGTCAAGCCGAGTTGATTCGCGCCGCTCAGGATATGGGGTTAGGCGATGATTGGCGGCAGGCGTTGGAGAGTGTCAAATCGCGCCATGTCGCCCCTGGCGAACAGCCCCGCCTTATCCGCGACCTTGCCAACGAAGCAGTAGAGTTCCTCGAACGACATGACCTGCTTACCATCAACAACATTGCACGGGAGACATGGTGTATGCAGATGATGTCGCCGGAGATGCAGAAGGTGAATCCTTTCTTTTTGGGCGGTGAGGACATTATTGTTTCCTTTCCCACAAACGCAATGGAACACGCACAAAAGCAGATGAGCCTACGGGGTAATAACCGCCACTTTGCACGCGCCACCGTTCAGCACGAACTCATTCCCGGACACCGTATGCAGATGCTCGCTATGGTGCGGTATCACGACTACCGCACGATATTCTATACGCCGTTTTGGATGGAGGGGTGGACACTGCATTGGGAGATGTTACTTTGGGATTTGGGGTTCGCTCAGTCGCCCGAAGACCGTATTGGAATGCTGTTTTGGCGGCTTCACCGCTGCGCCCGGGTGGAGTTTTCGCTAGGCTTTCACCTTGGTAAAATGACCCCGCAGGAGTGCGTGGAGATGCTTGTAAATGAGGTAGGGCACGAGAGAGCCAATGCGGAGGCGGAGGTTCGCCGCTCGTTTGGAGGCGACTACGACCCTCTCTATCAGTTAGCGTATCTCATCGGAGGGCTACAGGTACGCGCCCTGCACCGTGAAGTTGTAGAGGGCGGTAAGATGTCGCACCGCCAGTTTCACGACGCTTTTCTGGGTGAGAACTGTGTCCCTATCTCGCTACTTCGCGCACTTTTTCTCGGTGAACCTATAGAGCGCGAATTCGACTGGAGATGGCGGTTCTGCGGATGAATCGGAAGGAAATCACACCCCCTATAGGGAATAGTAACGCACAAAATTCTGTTCAACAGGACGACAAGAGCAAGATGAACACGCTTTACTTTGGAAACAACCTTGAGATAATACCCAAGCATATCGCGGAGGAGAGTGTTGATTTCATCTATCTCGACCCTCCTTTCAACTCCGATAGAGACTACAACGTACTTTTCAAAGAGCAGAGCGGGCACGAAAGCCCTGCACAAATTCAAGCCTTTGGAGATACCTGGAACTGGGCGGGCGCGGCGGAGGACTGGGAGGATTTCCACAACCTCTGCCCTGTACCAAAAGTTATTGAGTTGATGCAAGGTTTCCACAACTCCATTGGTGAAAACGACCTGATGGCGTATCTCGTGATGATGGCTCCGCGCCTCTACCACCTCTACCGCGTTTTGAAGCCAACAGGAAGCCTCTATCTTCACTGCGACCCTACTGCCTCCCACTATCTCAAACTCATTCTGGACGGGATTTTGGGCGCGAAGAACTTCAAGAACGAACTTATCTGGAAACGCACCTCCGCACATAGCTCCTCCAAGCGATACGGTCCCGCACACGATGTCATTCTGTTCTACACGAAGTCCGATATGTACACATGGAACCCGCAGTATACAGCGCACGATGAAGCCTATCTCACCAAGTTCTACCGCCATGCCAACAGTGCGGGTAGCCGCTTCCGCCTAAGCGATTTAACCGCGGCAGGCGTAAGAGCGGGAGATTCAGGACGAGAGTGGAGAGGAATCAATCCTACCGCGGCGGGTAGGCACTGGGCAGTTCCCTCAAAACCGTTATACGAGATACTCGATAAAAAGGCAGTAGGTACTCTCACTACTCAGGAAAAACTCGACATTTTAGACGCTCAAGAGCTGATTTACTGGCCCCCCAAGGGAACTGTACCTCAGTACAAACGATTTTTAGCCGATACCAAAGGCGTGACCTTGCAGGATGTCATTACCGATCTGCCGCCCATTAGTGCCCACTCCAAAGAGCGGCTCGGCTATCCTACACAGAAGCCGCTCACCTTGCTAGAGCGGCTTCTCTCTGCCTCCAGCAATGCGGGAGATGTTGTGCTTGACCCGTTTTGCGGATGCGGTACGACTATTATCGCCGCACAGAAGTTAGGAAGGCACTGGATAGGCATAGATGTCGCCCCTATCGCCACCAGCCTTATTAAAACACGCCTCTTCGACTCTTTCGGCACGCGAGATGTGCGCCTACTGAGTAGAGATGACCCTGCACGTGATAACGTTTTCGCCGTTGAAGGGTTGCCTACGGATGTGGCGGGCGCACGCCTCCTCTATCAGAAGGATAGCTCTCATAAGGATTTTGAGATGTGGGCAGTGGGGTTAGTTCCCGCTATTCCACAAGAGCGCAAAGGCTCTGATAGGGGGATAGATGGTATCGCCTATATTCAAGACAACCCCAAGAAGCCTTCCAAAGCCATTGTGCAGGTGAAGGGAGGGCACGTCGGTGTTAGTCAAGTGCGTGATTTATTGGGAGTAATGACACGCGAAAAGGCGGAGTTAGGCTTCTTTATTACGCTAGAGGCTCCTACCCAAGCCATGCTGAACGAGGCGAGTGCGGCGGGGTTTTATAGCCCGCCGAGCGGTGTGGGTAAGCGCGTTTCTAAAATACAGATACGCACTATTGAAGATATTCTCACGGGTAAGGCGTTCGAATTTCCGCTCTATGGCTCCAATGTTTCTCTCAAACAGGCTACCCCCCAAACTCCCAACAGTGGGCAGGAGCAGATGGAGATTTAATGGTAGAAGCGATGTTCCTCAGCTCACACTGCCCGTATTTTGTTTACTTCATTCTGAATCTTAACGAGTTTGGCGTAGTAGCCGTCCTCCTCCATCAGTTCGTCGTGAGAGCCGCACTCCACCATCTTGCCGTCCTTCATAACGACGAGGCGGTGGGCGTTGCGGAGAGTGCTGAGTCGGTGCGCGATAGCGAAGGTGGTGCGCCCCTCTATAAGTCGCGCTATCGCCTCCTGAATCTGCTTCTCCGTCTCCGTGTCTACGCTCGCGGTCGCTTCGTCCAGAATGAGGATGCGCGGATTGTGGAGAATAGCGCGGGCGATGGAGATGCGTTGCCTTTCGCCGCCGGAGAGCCTCTGCCCTCTGTCGCCGACCTGCGTGTCGTAGCCATCCGGAAATTTGAGAATGAAGTCGTGGCAGTTTGCCGCTTTCGCCGCCTGCATCACCTCTTCGACAGTCGCTTCGGGGTTCGCGTAGGCGATATTCGAGCGAATCGTACCGGGAAACAGGTACGGCTCTTGAAGCACAATGCCAAACTGCCTACGGAAGTCGGACTGCTGTATATTCCGAATGTCCACGCCATCTACCTTAATAGAGCCTTCGCTCACATCGTAGAAACGCGAAAGCAGGTTCATAATGGTAGATTTTCCTGCGCCGCTATGCCCCACCAGCCCAATCATCTCTCCCGGCGTAACCTTGAGAGTGAAGTCCTCCAGAACGCGCTTACCCTTATCGTAGGCGAAGGAGACGTTATCAAACTCCACAGTTCCCTCAATCTCAGGAACCGCTATCGGCTTGGAAGACTCTTTAATGTCGGGGTCGGTGTCTAGCACTTCAAACACGCGCTCGGCAGCGGTCATCGAGCGGGTCATCCAGTCCAGCACGCGGCTGAAGTTCTGAAAGGGTCCGTAGAACTGTGCCAAGTAGCCGTTGAACATGACCAGAACGCCGATGTTCATCTCATGAGTAAGAACCTTACCGCCTCCCGCAATCCAGATAATGTAGGAGCCAAGTGCCATGAGAATGCCCACAGCGGGCCAGTAGGTAGCCCAGAGCGAGTTGGCAGAGTAACTTGCCTCGAAGACCTGCATATTTCTATCGGTGAAACTCTTATGCTCCCTGTCTTCTTGCGCGAACGCTTTCACAACGCGCATACCGTTCAGCGTACTGCCAAGCGAGGAGTACATTTTGCTGATGCGGTGCCACACCTGATGCCAGCGGCGGTGTGCTTTGGGCATAAAATTCGCCGTTAGCAGGTAGATAAACGGCGCGGGAATCAGAAGCAGTAGAGCCAACTGCCAGTTCATCCGAAAGAGGATGTAGCCGATACCCACGAGAGTTAGTATGTTCGAGGCAAACCAAGGAATACCGTCCGTCAGGAAGTCCCAAAGGTTGTCCGAGTCGTTGGTAATGCGCGACATAACGCTTCCCACGCTTCGTTTGTCGTAGTAGCCTATGGAGAACTGCTGGAACTTGTAGTATATCGCGAGGCGAATATCCACCAAAATCCTAGCGCCAAGATAGGCGTAGAGACGACGTTGACCGTACTGCAAGACGGAGGAGAGAAGGCGAACGCCCGCCATCGCCGCGACGAGAAGAATAACCGGCGAGAGGTCGCCGTGAGGCTTCGCCTGCTCTAACACTAGCGAGTTAATTATCTGCCCTCCTACATAGGGAGGAACCAACTCTAGCGCGGTCTGAGCGAGAAGCACCGCCACGCTTGCGATGGAAGTCCATTTGTAGGGTACTAGGAACTGAAAGAGGCGGAAGATGACTTTGCTACGGTTTATACACGCCGAGCAAACTTCGCTGTCATCTGGCAAGGCGCGTTTGCACTTAGGGCAGAACTTCTGCTTTGTCTCGTTCTCTTGTGGTTCAGGGTCGCTCTTAATGCGGGCGTTTATTTGCCGCGCTATCACGTTCGCCTCTCCGATATTTACCTGAGAGAAGCGAACAGCGGAGATGACCTCGTTCGCAGTGCGAAGTTCAAGCGTTCCGTTTCCGAAGAAGACCTCTGCTTTCGCCTTGTCAATTTCGGAGTAGGCGACCTCATGGCGCACGTGATAGCCGCTCTCTACTTTTTGAAAGACGACTAGGTAGTCCTGTTCGAGAACAAGCCATTCGGAGGTGAATACGCCCTCTTCGTTCACGTCTGTCTCGAAGACAAGTGTACCGTAGTCAGGGCGCGGAGTTTCTGGAAGAGTCTCCTCTTCGTTTTCTGCTAAGCTAACGCTTTTTACGGAGGGCTTGGGAGATTTGGTTTTGGCGAGAGTGGAAGCCTCTTTGAGTTCATGAAGGCGAGCCTTCATCCAATCAGGGGCGTTGTCCAGTATGGGCATGAAACATACAGACCTTTCTGGAAATCAGGGTTTTGGCGCGGGCTTAGAGGCTAATAGGTGATAGCGAAAGGGGCCCGCATAGGTTAAAATAAAGTCTCGTTCGAGCGAGAGTATATGGTTTTTAGCGTCCCAATGTGCATTGAGCGTATCTGTTGCGGTTCCTATATTACGTGTGATGCGCCACCCTGTAAGAGTGGCATAGCCCCCTCCCCACTGGAAGGTAGTCACCTCTCCGTTAATACTGTCTTTGTATCCTGCAACGCTCTTGTCGGGAAAGGGTATGGCTGTGGTTCCTGCGGGGGAGCTGGTTTTGATGTTTGTCTCCCCGATGAGTTTCCCCTGTGTCAGGGTAATTTTCTGAGACAGAATGTCGGCAGAAACTCCTACGCTTTGGTCGCCTATCTGCTCTAATTCCCAAGTCCCATTAAGAAGATGTTCAAGCTCCTGTTGCTGGCGGTTGCGGTAGACTCGATTAAAAAACAGCCCCGCCCACGTAAAAAAGGTGAGCAAAATAAGAAAGAGCATCTGGCGACGCGCAAGTTTCCGCCGCCTCTCCGCCCAACTCTCTTCGGTATTAGGTGGTGTTTGGGAAGGGGTCATAGTGATTGAGACCAGAAAACGCTAAAGTGTCGCACGTTCCCTCATTATGACACGTTCCACTCAAAACTCGCGCTGTCTGCGCTTGAGTAAAGCGTCGATAGCATAAAATCCCTTCGCCTAGTTTAAGGCGAAGGGATTTCAGCAAAACGGGATAGCGTGTTGAGCGTCTGAGGCTAGGCTAAGGAGAGGGCGGCACGTACAAAATCTCATCTTGCTCTGTGCTGGGGTCATGGACGGAGCTTTTCGCGCAACGATACAGGAGGATATTACTTTTGCGTAGTTCCCATTCAGTATGCGGATACAACTCCGTCAGTCTATCTAGCAACTCGCCCAAGGGTCTATTCGTAAACTCAATCGTAGCAGTTTGCGGAAACTCTGTAGGAGGGTCGCTTACAAAATTGAGAGAGTACTTCTCATTGAGTTTGCGAAGTGCTTGCGGTAGCGACACCCTTCGCATTCTAAGCGATACCAACTGCTTGAGCAGGGGAGTCTTGAGAGCGTTGTCGTGAGTCACTTCGTACTTTTTAGGGACATACACCTTGCTCTTATCCGCGCTTGTTCCCGCCTGACCGCCCGCCGCCATCTTCTGTTCATAGTTATTGACGCTCCAAGACGCTCCTCCTGCGCCTGGCTTAGAGAGACCAATGACGTAACTATCAAAGCCTTGAACAGTCCCCTGTTGCACTCTCATGATGGCGCTGGAGTAGTCGTCTGAATCCAACTCCGCCTTTGATCCCGGTGGCTCATTTTCAAGCATATCCTGTATCAGGGAGTGAAGCATATTACGCCCTAAAGTCTGCATGGCGGGAGGCAGGGAGCTGTACGGAGCGCCTGTTTCCAAACTCCGCTGTTGGTCGTCAGGAAGGTTCTTCATCCGCCCTACAAACTCCATGCCTTGACGAAAGAAGTCTCGCTGTTTGGGAGACTTGGGCTTATAGACAGTGTCCAGTTCATTGGAACTTACCAGAAATCGATAACCCTTGGGTATTTTTTCCCAACGCGCCAAAATACGCGCCGCCACTGCATCCATCAAATCGTGTATGGAAACGTTGTTGCAACACATCGTCAATGGAGAGTTGTCGAACTCTCTTGCCGCCTCTTCCCGTTCAATGGTCACTTTTGCCTGTCGCATAATATGTCCCCATAGGACATCGTGGCGTACTTCTGATTTTTGGAGCGACGTTGTCACTTTTAGGCGTGAATCGTTATCAAAAGTGACCATTTTAGTTGGGGAGTCGTGTGGCTTAGGGCTTGCTGTTGATAGTCCGCTCTGCTGAAACAGCAAAAAGGCATACAAAATAGTCGTTCCTAGCATTACTTAAACCTCCGTGATGGATTCTGAGAATCTGCAAAAAGGGAAAACCACACCTATCTTGTC
>JAPLCR010000344.1:0-23161 GCA_026392135.1 Armatimonadota bacterium | reverse complement strand
TTTAGAGAGGAGGTTACGGTCCAGGGTAGGTCATACTTGAAAAGGCATAGACCGTAAAAGGGGGCGCAGTGTCATGTACTGTGATAGAGCAGTAGTAGTAGTTTCCCGAACCCGCAGGTCTTGTCTGGTCGTTGGTAGTGCCAGAGACAGTAACAGGGGAGGTCGAGTAGTTATTGATAAACAGGTTTGCCGAGTAGAGGCTGATTTGATACCAATCCAGCCTTGCAACCCCGACCCGTCCAGCGCCAGACCAAGAGCAGTCATACGCGTATGTCACCTTATTGTATGCCGGACCAAACGGCGGGGTAATTTTTGTAGCCACCAAATTGGTGACATTAGCGGTAGCGGCGTGAGCAGGTAGCGTGGACATTCCGCACAATACGCTCAATACCGAAAGCGTTCTCAAAGCAGTCTTGAAACTCATGTAAACTTCACTCCTCTTTGAATCAGTAAGCCATCAGTACGAACTTCATGATGGTTGCATCACTGAAGACAGTATATCATCACTTTGCAAAAAAACAAGGAGTTTTTTGCAACTGTTTTGTATTTTACGACTTAACAGCGCTGATTAAGGAAATGTTACGACGCACAAACGCTAAAGTGTCGCACACTCCCTCATTATGACACGTTCCACTCAAAACTCGTATATCCGAACGCCTCTTGAAACGACTCCGCTACAGTAGGCAGTATCGCTTCGACGCTCCACGCCCTCCCCGTAACTAACTCCAACGAGGTCACTCCATAGTCCTGTATCCCGCACGGCGTGATTCGCGTGAAATGTTCGAGGTTAGGGCAGACGTTTAGCGCGAAGCCGTGAAGCGTTATCCAACGGCTCGCCTTCACGCCAAGCGCCGCGATTTTGCGCGGGTTCGGGGTCGCCCTGTCCACCCACACCCCCGTATAGCCCGGAAAACGCTCCCCGACAACGCCTAATTTGCCGAGCGTTCTAATAAGGGTCTCTTCAATGTCGCGGAGGTAGCGGTGCATATCGGCGTGATGGGGGGCTTCGCGGAGGTTTACAATGGGATAGCCCACCAGTTGCCCCTCTCCGTGATAGGTCACGTCGCCGCCCCTATCCGTCTCCACAACGGCGAAGCCCTCGCGCTCTAAATCCTCTACTGAGGAGAGTAGATGCTCTTTTTTTGCCGAACGCCCGAGCGTAAAGGTAGGGGGGTGTTCGAGAAGAAGAAGCGTGTCCGGGGTTTTACCTGCCAGACGCTCCTCCGCCAACTCCTTCTGGAGGCTCCACGCCTCATAATAATCGATTTTGCCAATCCAACGAACGCTTATTATCTCTCCCATACCCCGCCTCCTCAACTGCTTGCAACAATGCGCTCACACTTGTGTCTAAATAGTCAAGATACACTCTTTTCACGCTCTCTACTCGTCATTTTAGCACGACGAGAGAGTATACTGTAAGGGGTGACGCTATTTATCGCTCAGAGGAGACAAAACGATGTCTGAATATGACCACAGAGTGCATTTGAAAGACCTGCCTCTATCGCGCAAGGAGCTTCTTTCGCGTATGGGAAACGGTTTCGCAGGACTCAGCCTAGCGAGTCTTCTGACCGCAGAGGCGCACGCCGACACAGCTAAAACAGCAAGCAATGAGCGAAGCCTAAACCCGCTTGCCGTAAAAGCCCCGCCGCTTCCTGCCAAGGCGAAGCGCGTTATCTTTTTCTTCTTTAACGGCGGGATAAGCCATGTCGACTCGTGGGATCCTAAGCCGAATCTTACTAAGTATCATGGGCAGCCCCTGCCCTACGCCAACCTGCCCACAGAGCGTAAAACTGGAACCTGTTTCCGTTCGCCCTTTACCTTCAAAAAGCGAGGGCAGTCGGGCGTAGAGGTCAGCGACCTCTTTGACAATATCTCCAAACATATCGACGACATCGCCGTTATACGCTCTATGCACGCCGATGTGCCGAGCCATGAAATCTCTCTCCTGCTGATGAACTGCGGCGATGGGCGGCTAGTGCGCCCTGCGTTTGGCTCATGGATGACATACGCGCTTGGAAGCGAAAACCAGAACCTACCCGGATTTATGGCACTGTGTCCGCACGGCTACCCCATTCAGGATACCCAGAACTGGCAGTCAGGCTTTCTACCGGGTATCTTTCAGGGCACTTATGTCGACCCAAGCCATACCGATATGCAGAAGCTTATTGAGAACATAAAAAACAACGTTCAGGGTTTGGACGAGCAGAAAGAGCAGATTGACCTGCTTCAAAAACTGAACCATCAACACCTCGCAACGCACCAACACGACGCTCAACTCGAAGCCCGTATTCAGTCGTATGAGCTTGCCGCCCGTATGCAAGTAGAGGCGACAGACGCTTTTGATGTAGACAAAGAGCCGTCGAGTATCCGAGAGATGTACGGCAAGGGCGTGTATGCGCGACAGTGTATTATTGCGCGACGGTTGCTAGAGCGCGGAGTGCGTTTCATCCAACTCTATCACGGCGCGGGGCAGCCTTGGGACAACCACGACGATATTGAAGTGAACCACAAAAAACTTGCGGTTGAGTGCGACCAAGCCATATCGGCATTTATGACCGACCTCAAGCAGAGGGGAATGTTTCAGGATACGCTCATCATTGGAAGCGGCGAGTTTGGGCGCACCCCCACCGTCGAACTGCCCACTCCGGGCGCGAATGCCGGTAAGATAAACGGGCGCGACCACAATCATCACGGCTTTTCAACGTGGATTGCGGGCGGCGGCGTGAAGGGCGGACAGGCGTATGGCGCGACGGACGACTTTGGCTTCCGCGCCGAACAGAACCCCGTTCATGTCCATGACCTTCATGCTACACTGCTGAAGATACTCGGCTTCGACCACACCAAACTCACCTATCGCTACGCGGGACGTGATTTCCGTCTCACAGACATTTATGGTAAGGTGATAAAGGAGTTGTTGGCGTAGACGATGCCCTCTGAATTTCGCATGAAGCATCGCATTGAGTTCTCCATGACAGATATGGCGGGGATAATGCACTTTCCAAACGCCTTTCGCCTCATGGAGGTTACGGAACACGCCTTCTTTCGTTCACTGGGCGGCTCTATTGTGATGCCGGACGGCGAACGAAAGATTGGCTGGCCCCGCGTTCATGTCGAGTGCGACTATAAAGCCCCGCTTCTCTTTGAAGAGGAGGTGGAGGTGGAGCTACGTATTCGCGAGAAGCGTAGCCGCGCCCTCACCTACGACTTTTTTATCTGGAAAATCGCTTCTGAGCCGCCTACTCTCGCCGCGAAAGGCTCTATGACGGCGGTCTGCGTCTCTATGGATAAGACGACGGGTAAGATGAAAGCGACGGATATTCCCGCCTATATCGCTAGTCAGATTGAGGTCGCAGAGACGACAGAGACGGAGATATAACTACCCCTTCTCTAACTCTCCCCAAAACGGAGAGAGAATTTTACAACGCACATTCATAGACATAGACGAAGGACATATCCATGACTACGCTTACCATTCACAGGAGAGTTGTCCCGCTTCTATTCGCGATAATGGCGATTGTCTTGGCGATTGGCGCGGAGCAGGTCTCACTGGCGCAGAACTTGAACGTAGCACCGGCAAAGCCCATTGATACAACAGTCGACAGTTTCTACCGTGTCGATCAAGTCCAGTCAATTTATTTGCACGTTGCCGAAGAGGATATGCGGCGTATGTTGGCGGCGTTGCCCAAGCGAATCTATGTGCGGGCATCCTTCCGGTGGCGGGGTATCTCTGTTGAAAACGTGGCTATCCGCTTCAAAGGAAATAGCTCTTCCGCGCCGTTACAACAACACAAGCGGAGCTTCCTTATTAAATTCGACGAGTACGCTCACGACCAGCGTTTTCTCGGACTTCGGCGGGTTGCCCTAGACAACGGTGTCCAGTTCGGCAGCGTTTTCAGCGAACCTATCATTACCGAAACTCTTCGTGACCTGAACATCAAAACGCATCGTTGTAACTACGCCAAGCTTTTTCTGAACGACAAGTACTACGGCATCTATGTGAATGTTGAGCGAATTGATCAGTCGTTTATCGAAAACCATCTTCCTGATGCGAAGGGCTTGTTGTTCAAGGTTGATGAAGGAGGTCCCGGCGCAAACCTTCAATTTCTTGGCGACGATCCGTCTGCTTACGAGCGTACTTTCGAGCCAGCAACCAAGTCCGCAAAGAGGGGGCAGCATCGCCTAGTTGAATTCATTAAGGGGATCAATCAGTCGCCAGAGAAGGGCTTTGCGGCGTACCTCGATTCCAAAATGGAGCTGAATGACTTCCTCCGCACGACTGCCGTCCTGTTGTTTTCGGGCGCGTTCGACCAGCTGACTGGCTGGCAGCCTCACAACTACTACCTGTATCACGACGAAAAAAGAGACAGTTGGCGTTATTTGCCGTGGGATCTCGACGTAGGGTTCTGCGAAATCGCCTTCGGACAGATCCATGTCCTAGATGACTGGAACGCCGCATGGCCCGTGGTAGGTGAAATTCCAAACCCGTTGCTGGAGCGCATTATCGCTGACCCCGTTTTGCTACAAAGATACCGCGCTATGGCGCGAATCATTCTCGATAGATACTTTGAACCCGAACGGCTCTGCGCGATACTTGATGCCCGATATGAGCTGATAAAATCCGATCTCTTGGCAGATCCTTTTCCTCATCGACGTATTACCAATCCGGGTGATCAAAACTACGATGACATTATCGTGTCGATGAAGCAGTTCATCCGCAAACGCTATATCACTGCGCGTCAGCAGTTGGAAAACCCTGGGAAACGACCGGAGACTGTGCGCCGTCCACACGCTCCACAGCCGCCAATCGTCGAAAAACTTCAGCGAATTCAACGGCTTGCTGAGCAGATGCAACGGAACGGTAAGGACGTGTCGCCAATTCAAAAAGTGATGCAACAGGTCGGGACCTTACTTCAACAGGGTAGGCAAGAAGAGGCGGAGAAGCTTATCGTTGAGGCTCTCAAGCTGGCGGGTGATACCCCCGGTCAAGGTGAAGAGCGACGCGACAATCTGATTCCTATTATGGTCACGGGCAAGGTCGAACCTACGCTGGTCAAGCAGGGGAGCCCGGTTCCCCTTGTTATCACTATCGCCAATGGCTTGAATGGCGTTCTCTACTACTCCGCCTACAGCCTTGCGCCTAGTTCTTGGAATGGAGAGACCGCCCATATAGTGTTGGAAAACGTCTATCGAGACGGCAAGCCGGCTAGATTGATCTCGCAACATCCGAAACTAGAGGTGCCCAACGGGTTTGCGAAGAGCGAAGCGCATCCTATCAAGCCGGGAGAGAACATAACCGTCACAACCGATATCCGCAAATGGAAGATTCCTGGCGGCTGGGTTCCGGGGAAGTACAAGGCTACCATTCGCGTTGAAAACTTGACGTTTGAGGGAGACCGTTACATCCTGTCAGTGCGCGGCACGCAGTTTTCGTTTGAGATACGATGACAAATGGAGAGAGTTACCAAGCCTCTTTTGGGGAGAGGGAGCAGGAGGGGTTAGGCGAAGTTATACTGTACAGAAGGGATTGATGAATGAAGATGAATTGGCTGACTTACGCCTTGATGACAGTCGCCGCATGGGGAGTCTACGGCGTTTTTCTAAAGTTTGGCAATGAGAATATGCACGATAAGCAGAATGGCGGCTTGAAAGCCTTCCTCTTAGTAGGAGTGGCTTACTTCCTTATTGCTGTGCTTGCGCCTCTCGCAATTCTGGTGGCTCGCGGCGCGAGTTGGAATATGCCCGTTGCAGGTATGTCGTGGTCGCTCGTCGCCGGAATCGTCGGCGCGATTGGAGCCTTCTGCGTTATTCTCGCCTACCGTGAAGGCGGCTTGCCTCCTGTCGTTATGTCCATCGTGTTCGCAGGAGCGCCGATTGTAAACGCGATAGTCGCCACTGCCGCGCAACCGCCGCAGGGGGGACTTGCCACCGTTAAGCCACAGTTCATTATGGGGCTGCTCTGCGCGGCTCTGGGCGGTTTTCTCGTAACCAAGTATCGCCCCGCCGACCCGCCCAAGAAGGGTGCTCCTGCCCAACACGCACCCGCAACCGCGCCTGCTACAAAGTAGATGAACTCGTTTCCAGACCGATCCGCCCTCACTACCGCTCAGTGCGAACGCCTAAATACTCTGCTTCGCCAACTGAGCGCATCGAATCCGTTCTATGCGCCGCGAATTGAGAGCGCAGGATTGGCGGACGGTCTGACCAACCTCTCCTCTTTCTTCGAGCGGCTTCCCTTCACCACTAAGACGGAGATAGCCGAAGACCAGCGCGCCCATCCCCCCTACGGAACCAACCTCACCTTCCCCATCGCGAACTACACTCGCTTCCACCAGACGAGCGGAACGAGCGGACACCCTCTGCGCTGGCTTGACACTACCGAGAGTTGGGACTGGATGGTCGGGAACTGGGTGGAGGTGTTGAAAGCCTCTAGCGTAACCCATGAAGACCGCCTCTTTTTCGCCTTCTCATTTGGTCCTTTTTTGGGCTTCTGGACGGCATTCGAGGCAGGAGTGCGGCACGGGTGTCTCTGCTTACCGGGCGGAGGTCTCAGTACGGCAGGGCGGCTACGCGCTATCCTCGAAAATGAGGTGACTGTCCTCTGCTGTACGCCTACCTACGCCATTCGGCTGGGAGAGGTCGCCATTGAAGAGGGAATTGATATGCGCGAGAGCCGCGTCCGTATCGTGATTGCAGCGGGCGAACCGGGCGCGAGTATTCCTGCAGTGCGCCAACGCCTCGAAACACTCTGGAACGGCGCAACCATCAAAGACCATCACGGCATGACCGAGATAGGACCCGTCACCTATGAGTGTCCCGCACAACAGGGCGTTCTGCATATTCTCGAAGAGGGCTTTATTCCGGAAGTGATAGACCCCAAAACAGGGGAACATATCCCGCTTGGCGAAAAAGGAGAGCTTGTTCTCACCAATCTGGGGCGCATGGGTTCTCCGCTCCTGCGCTACCGCACCGGGGACATAGTTCAGGCGGAAGCGAATTCACCCTGCCTCTGCGGATGCTACGATATGGCTCTGCGCGGCGGAATTTTGGGGCGCGTGGACGATATGGCGGTGGTGCGGGGCGTAAACCTCTACCCCTCTGCGGTGGAAGCAGCTCTGCGCGAGTTTCCAGAGGTGGCGGAGTATCGCGTTGAACTCTTCCTTGAACGCGCTATGTGGGAGGCGCGGATACTTGTGGAAGCCCAACCCTCCGTCGCTTCGCCCGAATCTTTGCGAGAGGAGATTGAGACGACGCTTCGCGCAACTTTCAACCTCCGCATACCCGTATTGATGGTTACGGCGGGAACTCTGCCCCGCTTTGAACTGAAAGCGAAACGTTGGGTACGTGTAGACGAAACCCCAAAATAGCCGCGCTAACCCATGTCGATGTTGAGAAGTCTTTGATGGTGGCAGGAATGATAAGAGAGTAGGGCGTATAATGGATGACAACTTCAACTTCTAAACCAACTCCATTCAATCATGTAGCCCGTCAGGTAGGCGAAGCCGTACAACGCCGTATCGACACTCTCAAAATAGGGCAGAAAATGCAGGACTTGCCAGAAGAGTTATGGCATGAGAGTTTCCGCTACTACGTCAAGGAAGACCCGAACCGAAAGGGAGGCCCGAATCTACGTATGATTCGGCTAGACCCAAAGCGTCCCTCACTCACTGTGACGGGGTATATCTACAATAAATTCGTACATCCCTACGAAAATCGCTTTATCTCTGTGCGCGAAGCGGCACGCTTGCAAGGCTTTCCAGACGATATTAAGTTTGAAGGAGTGTTGGGTAGCGTCCAGCTACAGGTAGGGAACGCGGTTCCCGCGCCTTTAGCGAGAGCGGTATTCACACAACTCGCCTGTCACGCCAAAGCGAATGGCTACGACGGTAAACTCTCGGCTTTTTCGCTCTTTTCGGGCGCGGGCGGTATGGACATTGGCGCAGAGCAGTCGGGCGGAATAGATACAAGAGTGGCTTTGGAGTACTGGAAAGATGCGTGCGATACTTTGCGCGGCTATTTCAAAGACCGCCTGAGCGTCGTTCAAGAGAGTGTCTTAGGGTCTGTAAATCTTTAACTTCCGTTTTTCAAGGGAGTAGCGAGTAGTGTCGCTACCCAATATCGGGAACTTGTTCTTTTACAGACCCTTAGATGTCGCCGCCCCGTTGGAGATGTGGAAGCAGTGTTCTGGGCTTGAAGGCTTTCCTGATATTGTTTACGGAGGACCTCCCTGCCAAGCGTTCTCCCAAGCGGGTAAGCAAAAAGCCCTTGATGATAATAGAGGGCGACTCATTTTTGAGTTCCTGCGCTTCGTGGAGAGTTTGAAACCCGCCTATTTTGTGATGGAAAATGTATCTAACTTACGCGGTGTGGGCGGGGGCGAACTTTACCAGAACATACTGGACAAGATGAACGCTCTTGGGTATGAAGTTACCGTAGCCCCGTTACTCGCGGCGGACTACGGGGCGGCTCAACTGCGTGTCCGTCTCTTTTTTGTGGGAGTGAAACGCCCTTTACGGCGTTTTGAAATGCCTGAGCCGACGCACAGCGACGAGCAGAGGCTTTTCAACGCTGAACCCTATTTGACGGTAGGCGATGTTTTCGCTGGCTTGCCGACAATCTCTTAGGTTTTCCCTTCTCGCCCTACACACGAAACATAAAACTAGAAAGTCAACCCTGAATGCGAAATAGTCACGTCATTAGCTCACCTATCCTCGATTTGCGCGGTATCTACAAAAGTTACGGAGGCACACTCCACTCCACGCCCGTCCTGAAGGGGCTGGACTTGCGCGTCTCGGAGGGAGAGTCCGTCGCTATCGTGGGACCCTCCGGCTCAGGGAAAAGCACTCTCCTGCACATTATAGGTACGCTAGATACTCCCGATAAAGGAGAGGTCTATTTTAATGGGCGTGACCTAACGGGGGTATCGGCATCTGAGCTTCCCCGTATCCGAAATCAGGAGATAGGATTCATCTTTCAGCTACACCATCTCTTACCGCAGTGCAATGTGTTAGAGAACGTGTTGATACCTACTCTTGCTGGTGATGCACAAACCCGCGAACCCGTTCAAGCCCGCGCCATACGCCTTCTACAGAGAGTAGGACTCGGCAGTCGCTTGAAGCACCGTCCCGGTCAACTCTCTGGTGGAGAGAGGCAGAGAGTTGCGGTAGTACGCGCCCTCATCAACGAGCCGCGCCTGCTGCTTGCCGACGAACCTACGGGGGCACTAGACCGCACCTCTGCAGAGAATCTTACCGATATGCTTCTCGAACTGAATCGAGAGGAGGGAGTCACCCTGCTGGTAATAACCCACTCTACCACTCTCGCCAAACAGATGTCTCGCAGCCTCGAAATTCAAGACGGACGACTTGTAGAGTTGGAGGCAGGGGTATGAACCTCTGGAAAGTAGCATGGCGTGGATTAGTCTTTCACTGGCGCTCCCATCTCGGTGTTCTGCTCGGCGCTACTGTCGGTGTAGCGATACTGGTGGGCGCACTGGCGGTAGGCGATTCAGTACGATTCAGCCTGTGGAAAATTACAGAATCTCGGCTCGGTAGTGTGCAACTCGCACTTATGGGGCAGAACCGCTTCTTTCGAGAAGCACTTGCCGACGCTATTTCCGCTGAAACAAAAGCCCCTATCGCGCCTATTATTATGACCAAAGGCACAGCCACTCACGAAGAGGAGAGCGGGCGAGGGGCGTTGATGGCGGGAAACGTGCAGTTTCTTGGTGTCACCAATAAGTTTTGGGCAATGGGTAATGTTGCTGTACTTACCATTATGGGAGAGCAAGAGGGGGTCGCAATCAATGAAAGCCTCGCTCAAAAGATAGGTGCAAAGGTGGGAAGTGAACTCCTTTTACGAGTAGACAAGCCAAGCCTCCTATCCCGTGAAGCCCCCCTTTCCACACTAGAAGATGCAACTATAGCCTTTCGCTTGAAGGTACTTGCAGTTGTAGATGAGGCGCGTTATGGGCGTTTCAGCCTCGAAGCGAACCAGATTCCCCCGCTTAACATCTACCTGCCGCTCTCCTATCTACAAAGCAAACTGGGTCAAGAGAGCCGTGTCAATACTCTCCTTGTTGGGCAACGTGCCAACAAACCAATAACCTCCAGCGAAACCTCTGCCGCCCTATGGAAGAACTGGACTATCGCCGACTCCAACATCGAAATTCACGAAGTTCCTGCTACCAACGAGCTTGCTCTCACTACACCGCGCATCTTTCTCGACCCGCCGATAGGTGAGGCGACTGTTCACTCTATAAACGACGCAAAAGGGGTTCTCACCTATTTTGTAAACGAGATTCGTGCCGGAGAGCGCACCACACCGTATTCGGTGGTCTGTGCAATGGATGGTGTGCTGGTTCCCATAAACGTGCGTGAGGATGAGATCGTAGTCAACCAGTGGCTGGCGGATGACCTACAGCTACACGTGGGCAGTCAGGTGACACTCACCTACTATGTGGTTGGGGCTATGCGTAAATTGGAGACCCACACAAGTAAGCTCACCGTTCACTCTATCATTCCGATTGAAGGAGCCGCCGCCGACCCCGACTTGATGCCCTTTATACCAGGCTTGAGCGATAAAAAGAACTGTAGGGACTGGGAGCCAGGTATGCCGGTGGATTTGACTAAAATCCGCGATAAAGACCAAGCGTACTGGAACAAATACAAAGGAACTCCCAAAGCCTTCATTCACTTGAAAACAGGGCAGAAAATATGGGAGAATCGCTTTGGAAATCTTACTTCTGTCCGCATTCCACGTATGATACAATCTCATGAGTTTGTAGAGTCCTGTCTGCGTCAAGCCCTCATCCCAGCTTCTGTAGGCTTCTTCTTTCTGCCAACCTATCAGGAAGGGGTGCAGGCTAGCAAGAACTCACTCGACTTCGGTCTGCTCTTTATGGGGTTCAGTTTCTTCCTCATTATCTCCGCCCTCTTGCTAACCGCGCTTCTGTTTGGCTTTGGGGTGGAACAGCGCACAGAGGAGGTAGGAACCCTGCTCTCATTAGGGATCAGTGTGCGGAAAGTGCGGGGCATCTTCCTCTATGAGGGCATGGTCATAGCACTTCTTGCAACAGCACTTGGGGCGCAACTCGGAATCTACTACACCCGTTTTATTCTCAAGGGGCTAAGCACTGTGTGGAAGGGAGCCGTTGTCAATTCGGTTCTATACTTCCATCTCGAACGGCGAACCCTCTTCATGGGCGCAGGAATTGGCTTTCTCGTTGCCATGTTCACTATCTGGCTGGTAGTGCGAAGGCAGGCAAGGCGCACACCTCGCGAACTGTTAATGGTTGAAGCGGAGACTCCGGTCTTTACACCTACCCCACGCCGCTTCACTTTTGCACACGGGCTTCTGTTGGTCTCCTTCCTTGCGACTCTGCTCATGGTGAGCGCAGGCTGGATGCTTCCAAAGTCACAAGCCCCAGAAGCCTTCTTTGGAGCAGGGGCATTTCTGCTTATTGCAGGGCTGACCTACTGTAGGATCCGCCTTCGTAAACTCGACGAAGGTGCCGCAGAGCAGAGTCTCTCTCTACGCGCTTTAGG
Organism: Armatimonadota bacterium; assembly: GCA_026392135.1. GTDB lineage: Bacteria > Armatimonadota > Chthonomonadetes > Chthonomonadales > Chthonomonadaceae > CAIJLM01. The sequence continues at coordinate 11,618 of JAPLCR010000344.1, read as the reverse complement.
GTACAGAAATGCGGCGCGACGCTGGGGCAGAAGCCTGAATGTGATGTCTCTCCTTGCCGTCGGCTCGTTTCTGGTGATAGGCGTGGGGGCAAATCGTCACGACCCTAACGACATAGCGACCCTAAGAGATTCCGGCACAGGGGGCTTTGCGCTATACGCTACGACAACGCTGCCTATCTACCAAGACCTAAACACCAAAGAGGGGCAAGAGAGTTTTCGCTTAGCCTCCAAAGACACTCTGGGTGCGAACTTCACGCCTTTTCGATTGAAAGATGGAGATGACGCGAGTTGCTTGAACCTGAACCGCGCCCCAAATCCACGCATACTGGGAGTAGACCCAAACCTACTCGTCGCCACAAACCCATTCTCTTTTGCTCAACTCTACAAGCAGATGCCGCCCAAAACGGCGTGGCAGATTTTGGAAATGCCGCAAGAGGATAGTAACCAGAACGAGGAGATTATTCCTGTTGTTGGGGATGCGAACACAATAACGTGGGCACTTCACAAGTCACTCGGTGAAACTATTCCCTACTCAGATGAGCAGGGCGTTACGCGGAAACTACGGGTTGTGGGAATACTTGGTAACAGCGTTTTGCAAGGCAACCTTATCATGGCAGAGAGGCACTTCAATCACCTCTTTCCCTCCCAAAGCGGTTATCGCCTCTTTAGGACTACTGCTGGGGAGTGTTGGCATGGCAGTAGTCGTACTTCGCAACGTAATGGAGCGTCAAAGCGAGTTGGCACTTCTAAGGGCACTTGGCTTTCGCGCTGGACGTATTCGTAAACTGATATTCCAAGAGCACTCTCTGCTCCTTGTGCAGGGGCTACTGGTGGGGATTGTTTCGGCACTGGTGGCGGTCTTCCCATCACTTATCGCGCCGGGAGCGCACGCTCCAGTTAAGACGCTCGCTCTGACTCTGCTTGCGGTCTTCGTAAGCGGGCTTTTCTGGACGCTCTTCGCGACCTTCCTCGCTCTGCGCCGCCCGCTGATGCAGGCACTGAGAAACGATTAGAAAACAGCGGCATCCTTCAGATGGGCTTGATGACTGCATTTCGATAATGGGTTATGTTTAGCCTTACCCAGAGATCTCTTCGAAATAGTAGCATACGTTAGCCAAAACCGTCTACCCGTGCGTAGGGCAGACGGTTTTGACAGACAAGGGTCTCCGTTGCTGACCAGAACTACGAACGCTGGGAGAACAGAATGGGCAGGTGGGAAATCTACCTTCACCTCGTATGGGCAACCAAACACCGCGAGGCTCTACTCACCCTTACCAAAGAGGAGATCGCCTACCGCGCTATACGCGCCATTGTAGAGGCAGAGGGATATGAGGTTCTAGATATCAATGGTATGCCCGACCATATTCACCTGCTCATAAAAGCCAAAACGAAACTTGACATCACCTATCTCATGCAACGCGTCAAGGGTAGTGTTTCCGCGCTACTGACAGACATAGCTAAGCAAGACGAGCAACTTCGCTGGCAAGAGGGCTATTTTGCCGCTAGCGTCACACCCTCTCAGGTTCCGAAAATCCGCGCCTACATTCAGAACCAAAAACAGCATCATAGCGAACAGACTACACACTCATTTTGGGAAAACACAGGCACGGACGAAACGTAAACATTCACCTTTACCAGTCGTGAACGCTACCATCCGCACGGCGCGTCATGGGCAGATAGTTCCTCTCATAGGGATATTTCTTTGCCGCCTCTTCGTCCACGTCCGTACCTAAACCGGGTGCATCCGTTACGTGGAGATAGCCGTCTTTAAAGGTAGGCGCACCGGGTAGAACCTCATTCACGATGTCAGGGAAGAAGACCATCTCCTGTACTCCGAAGTTGGGAACGGCGAGGTCAAGGTGCACGTTAGCCGCGTGCGTAGGAGGTCCAATGTCTCCGGGCCCATGCCATGCTGTCTGCACAGAGTAACACTCCGCAATGATTGCGATTTTCCTCGCCTCAGTAATCCCCCCGATATGCCCCAAATCGCACCGAATAAAGTCTATCAACTGCTCAGTGATGAGTGGAAGGCACTCCCATTTTGTATGGAACAGCTCCCCCATAGCAATAGGAGTTGTAGAGTGCTGGCGAATAAGGCGGAAGCTCTCCTTATGTTCTGGGCGTAGAGGATCTTCCAGAAAGAAGAGGCGATAGGGTTCGAGGTCTTGCGCCAACCGCGCCGCCTGAATGGGAGTGAGTCGTTCGTGTACATCGTGAAACAGCTCCACATCCCATCCTATTTTGTCGCGCAGGTGTGCGAAGAGCTTAGGTATTGTGTGCAGATAGGGCGTAGGCTCCCACCGCTCCACATAGGGCATTGCACCGCCGTCTCCCCACTCCGCCCCATCGTCGCCCAGTTCGTCTTGCCAGGGCGTTCCTGAGTTCTTCCAACTCGCAAGGGAGGCTTCTCCTGCGCCTCCAACCCCATATGTCCCTACCGTTCCGGGAACCGCTACCTGAGCGCGGACTACTTTAAAACCCATGCCGATTTTTTCGTGGACACTGTCCTCCACCTCCAAAATATCACGCCCGCCTGCATGGGTATAACCTAGTGCGCCAATACGAGTCTTACCGCCTAGAAGTGAGTAAACAGGAAGACCGGCACGCTTTCCTTTTATGTCCCAGAGTGCCACGTCTATACCCGCAAGTGCTGTCATGAGGACGGGTCCCCCGCGCCAGTAGGCTCCTCGAAACAGAGACTGCCATATATCTTCAATGCTGTCAGGGTCACGCCCAATGAGCAGAGGGGCGATATGTTGTTCGAGGGCAGTAGCAACTGCCAGTTCACGCCCGTTGAGGGTTGCATCGCCAACGCCGTACAAGCCCGGTGTGTCGGTCATAATTTTTACAATGACATAGTTTCTACCGGGACAGGTGACGATGACGCGCACTTCGGTGATTTTCATAAACGTAGAGCCTCCTTAAACGTTCTGTATCTGCGCTTGAAAGAACTCGGCGGCAGCGCGAAGATTTGCCTGTCGCTCCACATTGGAGTATTTGCCAAGCGACTCGTCCTCAAGGCACAGATCGCGGTCATATCCTGCTTTTTTTAGTGCCTGAAAGTAGCGTGTGTGATCGATGTCACCGAGGTGAATCGGGCTGACATACTTCCCATATTCGTAGCCCATTTCACGTTGGACCTCGCGTAACTCTGGAGGGTACTGAATGTTCTTGATATGTGTGTGCTTGACGTAGGGCGCAAACTGCTCAAAAATCTCGTAAGTGCGCGAGAGGGGCCAGCCGCGCCAGTAAAAGTTACCGGAATCGAGAGTGAGACCGAGCCGGTCAGAACCGACTAACCTCAACAGTCCGGATAGAAACTCAGGGTCGTTGCCCTGAAATCCGTGATTCTCGATGCCAAACTCTACCCCTGTCGCTTCCGACCCCACAAGAATGCGCTGAACCATATCGGCAACTAACTGCTGACGCGCTTCGAGCGGCAGGTCTTTTTCACCATGCATAATCGCGTCTATGCGAATGGCAGGAACACCCAACTTCTGCGCGGCTACTGCGGTGCGAACAGCCCACGCAACCTCAAAATCTTTGTCTTCCGCGTTAAAGTCGTTACCCATACAGAGCGCGGCGATTTGAATGCCCTGCTCCTGAATCTGCGCCTGTAAGGTGGCAAACTCATCGGGGTCGGACAGGCTAAGGCGAGTCTTTTCACCGACGGGAACGAGGGCGGGAACGGTGTCATCACGGTGGACGAACAGTTCAACGGCTCCTATGCCAAGGTCTTTCAAACCCTCCGCGAGACAGGTGTAGCCTGCCGCAAACACAACGTCGTCACGAATGGAAATATACATAAAACTCTCCTTGAAAGGGTGTTCTGGGGATTTGAGACAGAGTGAAGTCTCTCCTAAAGGGGATGTTCTGCGTAACCCTCTGGAATCCCTGTTTTCTGGCTCACTTTGTATCAGAAAGAGGTTTGGCAGAAGGACGAGAGTCTGAAATGGAAGAGGTGTACCACAACTCTAGTGCCACACCAAGCAGTATCCCAATAAGGTAGCAGAGGAGGTTATTCCAGCCAAACACAAATCCGAACACGAGCCTTCCGAGAGTGGTGTGACGAAGGGATTCCAACCAAGGAGCGTGGTAGAACTTCAAACACTCTATCGTTAGCGAAAAGAGGGCAGAGTAGGCGGCTATCCGTAATGTGGAGAGGCGAGGGAGCAGTAGCCCCCCTAACACAAATACCATAGTTGCCCACAGTACATCGCCCGCGTTCTTTTGGAGTAGTCTGGGGAGGTGCGGGGCGAACTTACGGGATGCCAAGCCCACCATAATGACGAGGACAACCAGCATCGCGCAAACAAAACGGCTACGTTGACGAGGTGCGTTCAGATGTTGTAATACCATAGTTCAAGGGGTACTTTCTTTGAGAAACACGCCTACGGAAAAATATAAAGGGTCAGGGTGGGCTACTCGATACCACTAGCCTAATACATAAATAGGCAGACCGTGGTTTCAGGAGTTTGCAGTAGACCAAAGAAAGAAGTCCCCTCCCGTATTTTGGCAGGGGACTTCTTTACGTCAGGTGAGGTGGCTCTACTTCCTCACGATAATGCCCGTTGGCGCGACAGTAGCCACCTTCTCCGGGTTGTAGTATGGGTAGGCTTTAGAGAGCGGAGTCTGGGCGCGTAGCGGATACTTCGCCTTCACCTGATAACTCACCTGTACCTCTTGCCCCGGTTGTAGCTCCATTAGGTAGAGAATGACCTGCCGCGCCGCCACCGTGAACTTGCTTATCACCTTGTTCTCGACGGCTCCCTGTAGCTTATCTGGTATCACCGTGAAGCCGGGCGGAACCCCGACATCGACCAACGGCATCTCCGCGATTTTGTCCGTGCGGTTCTTGATGGTCACATTGACAGTGACGGTCTCATCTTGCGCGAGAGTAGTCTTGTCGTAGTTCACCTTGAGTTCGAGCGGTTGGAACTCAGGGCGAGGCAGTTCCACCTGATTCCAAGGTGTGTAGTAGCGCCCTGTCACCTGATAGAGCAGAGAGCCTTCGCCCTTATATTCGAGGCGAATGTTGTTGTCTCCCGCCTTCACAAACTCCTTGAGGTCTATCTGCCGCATCACGTCGCTGTCTTCCGGCGTGATGTTGAAGGTCGTCGCCTTCTTACCGTTCGCAATCACGCTGACGGTGGCTTTATCGCCCGCGCCGCCCTTGCTTGCGGTAAGCAGGGCTTTCATAGACCAGACCGTTCCCTGCGTAGACTCCCACGTCCCGAAACTGTCTTTGCTCTGAATGAGGTAGGTGAGGACTTTATTCAGGAAGCCCGTGTTGCGCCCCCACTGCGCTAGGCTATACGCCGCCATGCCCGTTGTTTCGAGGTCGGCTCCGCGCTGATTCGCCCCTGTGAAGGTTTGGGTGTTGGAGTCCCAGTAGGCTACTTTGTCCGTCGTTTTCGCCAGCGCGATGAGTTCGTTCGCGACTCGCTCAGTCAGGTTACTCTCCTTCTCGACGCGCACCATCATATTGAGGATAACGGCGAGGGTGTAGGGATCTTTCGCCTCGCTCAGCTTCTCCTTGACGTAAGTCACGCCCTTTGCCACTTGCGCTCCCTTGTACCCGCTCTCTGCAAGTGCCCACGTTATGTAGGCAGTAGAGCGTAACGCGCCCGTCTGACGATTGATAATCCCCTCTGCGATACCGCTCCCCTTCTCCTCCCAACTCCCGTCGGGATGCTGTTTGCTCGCCAGCCAGTTTTGCGTGCGGGCGATAAGCGCAGGGTCTACCTCATGCACCTTGCTCATATCTGAGAACTCTAGCAGACCGTAGGCGGTGAGTATCTGGTGGGCAGGGTTATCGCCGAACCACGAGAATCCGCCGCCGTCCTTCACCTCGAAGGTGACGAGACGCTGATAGCCGACGTTGATGTACTGTTCGGCTTTCATCTGAAGTTCGGGGTTCAACTTCTTGCTCTGCTTCAGGTAGTCGAGGACAAGGATGTTCGGGTAGGTGGTCGAACTCGTCTGCTCAAAGCACCCGTTGGGCATACGCAAGATTCCGTCTAGCCCCTCCACCACTTGGCTAAACGCTCCCGGATAGAGTTTCACGAAGATAGTGCTTGCGCCCTCTATCGCGTTGGCGGGTATCGAGATATGCTTATCCACCTGCCCATCCAGTCGGTCGTTGATAGTGGGGCGGCTCTCCTTGCCGTCGGGTTGAACGTCGATAATACGGCGGATAGCGTCGGAGAGTTTTGTTCCCTTCGCTGTCACGAGGAGAGCGTGTTTGCCAATCTCCTTCGCCATCATCTTGTAGTAGACGACCTTCACCTGCCCTGCGTCAACTTTTGTAGACTGCACGGGCGAACCGTCCAGAGTAAACCAAGGCTCCTGCTTGAGCGTCAGCTTTACCTCTTGCGCCACGGGCATATAGTTGTAGATGGCGACGGGTATCTCTAGTCTGTCGTTCTGCGTGAGGGCTACAGGCAAATCGATGTCTACGAAGAAGTCTTGAAAGACCTTGATGGAACTGGTCGTACTGCCGAGTTGCCCATCTAGTCCGTTCCCCATAACGCTTGTGCGCCATGTCGTGATGGAGTCGGCTATCGGAAGGCGAATCTCCGCCTCTCCCTGCTCGTTCGTCACCATTTCGGGGTTCCAAAGAAGGGTTTCGGGGAAGTATTCGCGAACGCGGGGCGCGGCGCCCGCTCCTTCAGTTCCAAGACCTTGAGGAGAGTCCGCTACTTCACCGAGGGTCGCCAGTTTGTCAACGCCGTCTTTTCGTTTCAAGCCAAACGCGAAACGGTTTTCGTTTGCGCCTTTCATCAGTGCCCCCATAGGCATAGGCGCGGCGAGTTTCATATCCGCGATAGCACCGTTATCCTCAAAAAAAACCGCCCCTCCGGCTCCGCCGCCGCCCACGCCTCCACCGCCTGCAAAACCGCCTCTGCCCATCATACCGCCTCTGGAACGGCGGTAATAGTTACGATACTGGTTGATGTCGGCGATATCATCGAGGGTTCCAAAGCGTTTATCGGGTCCCGCGCTTGCGATAGTGAAGTAACCGCTAAAGCCCTGCGCCCCTCCCATAAAGTTGACCTTGTAGGGAGTTCCCCAGGGGTCTTGCGTTGTGGATAGGGAGAGATACCCCTTCTTAATGAGCACGTCTAGCCCCTCCGCTTCGGTCAGCGTGGCGCGGTTCTCGTTGCGGTAGCGCGTCACCGCCTCGTTGATTTTCAGGTAGTCTTTCTCAATGAGGGGGACGGCTTTCTGTAGTATCTGGTTCCAGCGATCTTTATAGGTGTTGCTTCGGAAATCAAAATTTACCTTCGCCTCAGCGGAGGCGAGAACTACCGTCGCGGCGCGTTGCCGCGCCATTTCAGGTACGGGCGCATCGCTCTTAGGCATAGGGTTGAGAAGACCGGTGGGGCGTAGTCCGTGTATCTCGTATTTCGGCTCCATCAGCTCCTTTTCGAGCAGGAAGTAGATACGCTCTAGTCCGGGCTGCAGTTCGGAAAGGGCAAAGACGCTCTCATCTACAATCGCAACGCCGAGGGCGGCGAGTACGGGACGATTCTGCGGGTCGCGCACCTTGAAGTGCAGGAGGGCTTCTCCGCCGGGGCGGTACTCGTTCTTGTCGGCAGTGACGGAGATGTTCAGGTCGTCGGCGGGAGAGACCACCAGTACACGGGTATCGCGAATGATATTCTCATCGGGCAGAATTTTGTAGGCGTGAACCTCAAGCGTCCCTACCATGTCGTTGGTTATTGGAAGGCGGAATCGGGTGTCGTTCCCCTCCATCGGTTGCGCGTGCGTAAGAATCGTCTGGCGGTTCCGTATCACATCGATATAGAGCGTCCCGCCTTTTTGGGAGGAGAGAGCATGGAACTGTAGCCTATCTCCCACCTTCGCCATCGGCTTATCTATCCGCAGAATAATGCCGGGGATATTGGGTTGCGCCGAGAGAGCGATTTCTGCGTTTGCGTTGCGCCCCTCTCTGTCTTGTGCATGAACGAATACTCAAAGTCGTTCGTGATGGTAAGAGTCGCCTCTTTGAGCGTCGTCCCGTGGGCAGTTCCTGCCGCAATATAGAGGCGGTGCTCTACGCCCGGCACAATGACTTTGTTCTCCGGAACGAGTGTAAGTTGTACAGGGGCTTTCACCACAGGAACGGAGAGCCGCCCCTCCTGCTGATGGTCTGCCGTATCCTTGAGGCTTGCCTCTAGTTCGACAATCGCCTTGCCCTGCTCAAAGGGCTGTCCTACAAAGAACTGCGGGAGCGTGTACTCAAACTTATAGACTCCCTTGCCGTCGGTCTTTCCCTTCAACTCCTTGAGGCTGGTAACGCCTACATCTATAGTGCGGATATTGAGGGTGACTGCACCGTCCGAGACGGGCTTACCGAAGAAGTAGTTTGCGCTGAGAGTTCCCTTCACGAGTTCGCCGGGAAGATAGTAGGGCTTCTCCGTTTTCAGGGCGACTTTGTACTTGGGAAGGACGTATCGCTCGACGCGCACCTTCTTCTCTACCTGCGACTGCGGGAGAATGGCGCGGAGCGTGAACGTTCCCATATTCACCTCGTCGGCGAGTTGGAAATCGGCGGAGGCGATTCCAAACTTGGAGAGAGTCTGCTTTTTCTTGAAGACTTTGTTGCCTCTCGCATCCTCTACCTCCAAAATCATCGGCAGGTTTGCGCGTCGCCATGTCCATCGCGAGAGTGCGAATGTGGACGAGTTGACCGGGCTGATAGAGCGGCTTATCGGCGGTCAACATCAGTTGGAGCGACTCCTCTATCTGAACGGACTGCTTCACCTCATCCTTACCTATTGGCGAATCTACATTGACCACCAGTTGATACGCGCCGGGGGCTTCGGAAGGGACGCGGAAGTTCGCTTCGAGGGTTCCTAGTCGTGAGGTCTCTCCCGCATAGACAGGTAGAGAAGCCGTCCGCGTTTTGCCGTTCTGGGCTATGGGGAGCAGGGAGACACTAACCTTCGCGCTCTGCGGCTTGCCGGTCTCGTGGTTGCTGACAATAACGCGGAGCGCGGCGTTGCTACCCTTGAGCCAACGTCTCTGACCGAGTACCTGTGTCTCTAATGGGCTAAGGCTGAGTTCGCTCTTCTTGGAAAGTTGGGCATGGGCGGGATGGCTTAGTAGCACTACCGCGCTCAAAATTGAGAGTGTTGCGAGGAGTTTTCGCATTTTGGTTTCCTCCTAATGGGCTGTTCTGGGCTTTAGACGTTGGTTATTACGAATACGTTACCCTGACACAGAAAAAATGTACGTAATGTTTTGCCCTCAACTCTATATGTGAAGCGGGGGGACTTTTGCCCCCGCACAGACATTTGCATCTGGTGGTCCCGACTGCCGAAGTTGTTGGGTAGTAGATTTGAACAAGGATGGCAAACCGGACATCATCACTCAGAACCTGAGCAACAACACGGTAGGAGTCCTTCTTAACAACACACCTTGATACCCAAAATATCATGCCAGTATTTCATGAGTGAAGAGAGTAACCTTGAAAAGCCAGAAGCGAAAACACTTCGCCTCGCAAGCGTGTTTCCGCTTCTGGTTTCGATTTTGCCTAGCGACATGAAACCTTCTTTCCGAACTTAGCCGCTCGCAACGTTATATCGCAGTGAAATTGCCTGAATACTTGCCTGGGATGTCTCTATCCCTCCCGTTTCGTGTCATAATTCAAGGTATGGATGAGCAGGGTTTCGTTAGTAAAAAACGTGAGAACTGGGATACCCTTCAAAAGCTGGTAGACAAAGCCGGTCAGCGCGGAGGGCTACAGAGGTTGACACGCGAAGAGGTGCGGCAGTTTGGCTCTCTCTATCGGCGCGTCGCCTCCGATCTCGCCTACGTGCGGTCGCGTGCCACTAACCGCGACCTCGTGACGCACCTCAACACACTTTTGGCACGCGCCTACATACTGCTGTACGACTCTGTACCCTTCCAGAAACCCTCTTACGCGCTCGTAAACTTCTACTTATACGAGTTTCCCACGCTTCTTCAGAAGTACGTAAGACTCTTTCTTTTTGCGATTTCGGTCAGCCTTGCAGGTGCGTTTTTCGCCTACTATATGATAATAGTACACCCCGAAAGCACGACGCTCTTTATTCCTGAACAGTTCAAAGAGTCTCTCGAAATTTGGAAGCAGGGGAATATCTCCTCTCCTGCCTACGCCGGCTTTTCTGCCCAACTCTTCACCCACAACACGACGATTGGGTTTCTCGCCGCCGCTTCGGGAGTCGTAGGGGGAGTACCTACCCTCGATCTGTTGTATCAAAATGGGGTGACGCTGGGGGCGTTTGCAGCGGTGATGACGCAGTACCACGCACACGCTACCTTCTGGCCCGGCATCCTCCCGCACGGTATTGCGGAGCTGACCGCTATTTTCATCTGCGGCGCAGCGGGCTTACTCATCGGACGCGCAGTCCTCTTTCCGGGCAGGTACCGCCGACTGGACGCTCTCCGTATTCATGGGCTAGAAGCAATAAAATTGACGCTCGGCACGATTCCGCTTTTCATCTTCGCAGGAGTTATAGAGGGTATGTTTTCGCATCTCGCCATCCCCGCCGCTCTGCGCTATGCGTTCGCGGGGTTGAACGGCGTTTTGTGGTACGCCTACCTCTTTATTCCGCGAATAGCGCCAGAAAATGCGCTTTCCACGCCAAGCGACGGAACCCAAGCACCTATGGTTGCGTAGTTCCTAATACTCGCCTTGCTTTAGCGAGGCAGGGCTTTTCTCTATTCCGCCAAACTCTATATCTTCGGAGGTAGTCCAATGCTGGCTTCAAACCGTTCGCTGATGGTCTCCATTCGTCTCTGTCTGGCGGTTCTCGCTCTGTGCCTTGCGGGGCAGACGGTCAACGCGCAGCCCGCGCCGCGCAAGCCCGACCAGTTTTTGAAATGGAGCATGGCGAAGCACGCCGCGCTCATCACCTATCAGGCGGAGTGCGATTGGGCGATGCAGTTTGGCAAACTCGACGAAAAAGACAGCCGTTTGCCAACAAAGCGCACGCTCTGGTACCAGAAGCCCAATGTCTTTAAGGTCGTCGCGACGCAGAGCGAAACAAATTTCGTGCAGACATCGGTAAGCGACGGGATTGATTCAGCGGACTACTCTTCCGGTGCTCTCGTCTCTTTCCAACGCGCCTCCGCGCCTCGCTCCATCGCGACTACAAACTCAATGTTTATGGAACATCCTATGTTTTGCGGATCCCTGCTCTACAAGTTTTTCGGCGGAGGGAGCAAGTACTCCGAACTTGTGAACGCAAAGAAGATGAGGATAGAGTTCGGGGAAGATGTCACTCTCGATGGAAGCCTGTGCAAGACGGTAAAGTTTTGGGCGCAAGGTCTTTACGGTAAAACCGAAGTTGCGATAGGCGTAAAAGACGGGATGGTCTATCGCATTCGCTACGGTAGCGAGCCATTCATGGAGTTTATGAATACGGATGCTGGCAAACTAATGCTGAAAAACGCCATAGAGTCGCCAGAAAGTCAGGAGGCGATAAAAAAAGTGTAACTACTCAGGCTATGTAGTGGGTAAAATAGGTTGCCCCGTGAGTAGTATTTGTAGTGCAGGCAGGATAGAGTGCCCCTGCTTGCGTAGGGTTGAGATGTAGGAGCGTATTCTACAGAATGCCTCGGCTCCT
>JAPLCR010000573.1 GCA_026392135.1 Armatimonadota bacterium | reverse complement strand
TTGAAAACCAGAAGCCCTCACCCCCGTCCCCTCTCCCAATTCTGGGCGAGGAGTGACTAGGGCGGAAGACGACTCCGTTGGGCGATAGTCTCCCTTTCCCTAGAGGTTTTGGAAGATTTTAACTAGAGAGAGTCCCTAACATCGTAAGTGCAAGAAACCTCTGTTTGAACATTTGCCAGTTTCCTTTCTCAAAGAGCAGAAATATGAATCTTGGGATTGAGGCGCAACGCGATACAATCGTCATAACGCTTACTTTCACCATTAGCATACACTGTTTTGATTAGTGTGTCAACAGTCACTTAGTTTTTTTTGCAATGTGTTTAGAACAGTTGTGATGGTAATGGTGAGTGGAAGGTGCTACGGTCTTTTCGCTTGAACTAGCCGGGAATCTTTTGTTTATGGCGTGGACTGTTTCGTAGAGTCGGGCGCGGCGGAGGTGGGGCTATTCGGCGTATTGGGTTGAGGAGCGGTAGGCTCAGGGTTTGGTACCCCGGGCATAACAATCGTAAAATCTTTCATATCAGATTCGCCCATCTTTTTCATGTCTGCGAAGACCATAACTCTGAACTTTACAGGGGCAGAAAAAGCGTTCTGAGGAAAGTGTTGGAGGGGCATAAGCAGAGCCGTCTCGAAGAGTTGTTTGTCTTGTGTTATCTCAAGTGGGTAAGCGACGGCGAGTTGCCCGTCGGGGGTGGCGAACTGGGGTGCGTTGGGATTGGCGGGCATAGCCGTGCCGCTCTGGTCATAAAACAGAATCGCAACCAAACCCGGCTTTCCCATCTGACCGTGAATCTCTCCAGCAACCAGTACCTGCATACTTTCAGCGATGACTCCCTGGTAGTCAGTTTTGCTAAAGAGGACGGAGTCTTTTTGCTCAGGCGGAATCGGGTCGGTGATTTTGGGCGGGGCGACGTGGGTTTCCAGCGGAGGAGTGGGAGCTGTTTTTATGTCGCCGGAGCCTGTCGTGATAGTCCTTCCTCCCGACTTTGTGTTAGTCGAACTCGTCGGTGTGTGTGGGCGAAAAAAGAAAATGCCGCCCGCAATAACCACGATTGCCGCTAATGCAATTGCGGCGACAGGAGCGTTACGGTTTTCTGTTGGGGCGGAAGCAGTATCGGTAGAGCGAACACTTCCAGAGCCTGACTTCACGGAGCCGCTGCCTACCTTTCCGCTACTGGCACCAATATTACCGGAGCCGGTATTACCTGAACCTGTCGAACCACTTTTGGAGAGGATGTTTCCTGAACCTAGCCCAGAGGTAATAGCAGGCGTTTCAATGGAGCGGTTTTGGTAGTCAGGGTCTTCCATGAGTTGGTCACGGATTGCCAACAACTCCTCTGCGACTTCGTGCATGGAGGTAGGGCGAGAGGGAGGCTCTAGCGCGACACACTTGCCAATGAGTAGCGAGAGTGCTTCGGGAATCTCTCTATTCAATAGGATAGCCGGGGTGAATTGAAAGGGTGTTGAGAGTGGGTCTGCACCTGTTAGGAGTTGGTGGAATGTTACTCCAAAGGAGTAAATATCGGAACGCTCATCAGTCTGCCCGTGTCCAAACTGTTCTGGTGGTGAGTAGCCCACACTTCCGAGTAAGGCAGTATCTTTAGTGGCTCCAGGATGAAAACGACGCGCAATACCGAAGTCTATCAGGAAGATTTGAGCGTCTCGACGCACCATGATATTGGAGGGCTTGAGATCTCGGAAGATGATGGCGGGTTTTTGTGTGTGGAGGTAATAGAGTACATCAGCAAGCTGGAGTGCCCATATTACCACTTGTAAAATATTGAGCGGTTTTCCTTGATTTCGAGTTAGGCGTGCTTCAAGGGTTTCACCTTCGATATAGTCCATGACGAGATAGAAGCGATCTTTTTCCGAGAATGCGTCGCTCACTTTTGGTAGGTTCGGGTGATTGAGCCGCACCAGCATCTGCGCCTCTTGTTCGCAGAGTTGGAGTGCCATGCGAAAATCTGCACTGTCTGTTTCGGAGTTTCGTATCTCCTTGACGGCGACTATCGTTTGTAGGCGCGTATGCTCCGCCTTATACACCATCCCCATACCACCTTGACCAATGGCTTTTAGGATGCGATAGCGGTTGTTAAGCAGAGTGCCTTGCGGTAGTTGTTCGTTGGGCGGACTCAATGAGACTACATCCTTTGTTCCGTCATTTTAGGTTTGCGCTCTTTTCGGACGATGTGGAGTACCCAGTCTTGGGCATCAGGGGCAGTGAACGTCTCATAGCCGCCTCCCATGACTGCATTGTCCTCTTTCCACTCTCCTGTACGTGGGTTATACCAGCGGACTTTGAGTGTCCCAACGGCTTCTAGTAGGTCGAGGGAGATGCTTCCCCCTGCGGTAAAATAGACAACGTACTCTCTGCTCGGGTTGCAGAGTGTGTACACACCTGAGCCTTGAGACTGCTCTTTGAGAAGCTTCTTTAGCTCTATTGTGAGTTGTGGCTGTGCATCTATAAACCGTTTACTTCTGCGCCTGCTGCGCCTGTCTTGCTCAGTCTCTCCGGGTTTGCCAATCATTTCAGGGTGAGGCTCCATGCGTGACAACCGAGTTTGTTGGAAGAATTTAGCGCAGAGGAGGTATGCCTTGCGGGTCTCTTCGGTTAACTCTATATTGGATTCGGGAGAGAACTCCCAGAATCCTCCTCGTAGGTATGTTTCCCAGATTCGTTGTCGCGCTTTGATGGTATCTGGGACGATACTGCTGTCGCGTATCACTTGCAGGCGCTCCTCGTTGTGTAGTAGTTCTAGCGCATTGAGCGATGTGCTTTGGAGAGTAACATAGTCGAGCCACTCGATTTGCGTTAGCACGATATTAGGAATGCCCTCTGCGCGTTCGCTCACCCGTGCCGTGAGGATATGTTTGAGCGAGTCCACTTGCCGTGTCAGTTGGGCATAAGCGGATATATCCCTCTGATTGCCGTCGTTGAGGTTATCGGTCAGGTTCCAGATGACACCATAAGCGGAGTAACGGGCAACGACATACCGCCAGAGCCAGCGTAGTTGTGAATCTGTGAAGGGCTTGGTCGCAGTGTCCCAGCTTCGGGCAATACCTATATCGGGGATGATGCCTTTGAAGTTGAGATAGGTAACGCGGCGGTCTAACCACTGAAAGAAGAGTGGATTAATTACGGAGGGGTCGTTATTTATAAAGAGGCTACCGCCTTCGTTTACGCTCATAGCGGTGTCTAGCAGAAACCCTCCTATAAGGCGGTTTGCACCCTGCGCGGCGAGAGTATCCGCCTGTTTTTGAAAAAGAGAGAAGCTCTCTTCTAACTTTTTGGTTTTCGCGAGAGGGTTATCCAATACCGGAAGGGAGAGGGCAACAGGAAAGAGGGGCACTCTGTCGCGGAGCGCGAAATGCGGTGTTGGGTTTGGGCGAACCTGTAGTAGCGGGAGCGGCTCACGTCCACTCTCGCCGTTCGCGCAGGTGAAGCCCCCAAACTGGTTGTGGAGTTCGGGGTCGTTAGAGCGAGTTTTGTATGTCCACTCCCCAGATTTAGTGGGAACGAAGCGAATTATCCAGTTTCCTTCGCCATCCCAGAAGCCGGGAACTTTCCATGTTTTGCGGTCTGGTGTGGTGATGTCTGCCTCTAAAAGCACCTGTTGATAGGGGTTCTCGTGTGGCGTTTTGTTGTGTAGGACGATTTGATAGAGTTCGTAGGGCTTTACTGTATTGGTGAGTACCTCTGTGTCAGGAGGGTTCTCTTTTGTTTTTACTTCGGGGTCTTCAGGCTGTTGGCTCTTGCCGAATACGACTTTTTCTCCGAAGTCTGCCGTGTAGGTGTGAGCGCGATTTATGTCGATAACAAAGCCCTTTGTCGCATTGCTGTAGAGAATAAGGTAGAAAGGGTTGCGCTCTTTGTCGTAGGCAAGCGCATGGAGTTCCGTCCAGCCGCTATCGCGCCATCCATTCTTCTCTGGAACGGTCACGTCGTGGAGTGGAATGATATTGAGTGCGTTCATCTCCTGTGTTTCGGGTATAGAACTACCTTTTACGTTAAGTGGCGTGGCGTGGGTAAGAGTAAGCTTTGCGAGGCTTCCTGCCCGGCGTGACCAGTCTTTATAGATAAAATTAGGACCCTCATAGAGGGGGGCAACGCCTATACGAAAGTTGCTGACGGAGGAGTCGGGCTGTGGTTCTGCGGGAGGTGTGAAGTGGTAGTCGCCTTGAAAATGCACGGTGGTCAGCTGGTTCGAGGGGAAACGGTAGAGCCAGCACCAAAAGTCGTGCCCAGAGTCGTTGAGGTAGCACCAGAGTATTGCAAACTCTCCCTTGTCGCGGGCGAGAAACCACGCGAGGTATTTGGACGAGCCTTTTGGACCGGTATCAGTGTGGAGGAAGGTGAGGGGTTGGCGTACCTCAGGCTCTTTGAGTAGTGCCTTGCGGACAAATACGCCTTGCTTGCCGCTCCACTCCATCCGGTAAGGTGCTGCATAGCCCATGATAGCGGAGGCGTTTTGGGGCTTTTGCGCCTCTGTTCGGGAGGCTGTAGCAAGTAGTAAGAGAGCTATGAAAATGCGTAAATAAGAGTTCAATGTCAACGCCTCCATGTGACGAGTTTTATATTGTAGAGGATTGTACACCATACGCCCTCCTTGTTAAATAGTAGCCCTCATATTTAGTGACGATTTTTTTCTCCAACCCTATTGACAACTACAAGTAGGGGTGCTATTCTATGCTTGCCCGTATATCTAGGCTGTCGGCGCACATAGAACCCGCTATATAGTTGTCTCCTCGCTGTGGTGCGAGTTTCGCTTTTATACCCTGCGTGATACTCTCTCAACCTTTTGCTTTGCTCAGTTTCCATTTTGCAGGGCTTTGAGTGAGTAAAGAGGAAGAGTCCTTACCTCCGATGAAGTGTCCTTTTTGTGGCATTGTAAACCAAGACCGTGTACTGGAAACCCGCACTCTCAATGATGGCGATGCGATTAAGCGCCGCAGAGAGTGCGAAGCGTGTGGTCGCCGTTTTACGACGATGGAATCCATTGAGGAGTTACATCTTTTTGTAATAAAAAATGATGGACGGCGCACTCCTTTTGACCGAACCAGAATCGTGAAGGGGATGCAACTCGCCTGTACGGGGCGAAAAATTAGCCAAGACACACTGGAACGGGCAGGGCAGGAGATAGAGCGAATGCTCTACAATCGTCTGGAAAAAGAGGTCTCTTCCCGTGAAATAGGGGAGATGGTTATGGAGCGGCTGAAAGCCCTCGACCAAGTGGCGTATGTTCGGTTCGCGTCGGTCTATAAGCAGTTCGAGGACGCGGCGCAGTTTCGAGAGGTTGTAAACCTATTGAAGCGGAACGCGAAGAAAGAGTGAGCATGACAATCAATTTGATACCTGACTTGAGTTCTGATAAGTTGTGCTATTCTGCATGGGAAAACGTAGAGATAGGCAGATTTATTGGGGCAAGTGATGCTACCTTCATTTTGTTAAGAGCAGTTCAAGGGTGTTTGGAATGGGAGCCTTTGAATTTTCTATTGTAGCCATGCGAAGCCATATTTATTACGCTTCTAACTCTTCCCCGACAGGTGAGGGAGCCTTGCGCCATTAAGCCAGTAGCGGGTCTCGCTGTAGCCTTCCACCCCATCCCAACCCTTCCCCTTCACAAGGGGAAGGGCGAATACACTGTATTCAAAGCCTTCCGCCTTGTAGTTTAGTCCCTCTCGCCCAGAACGGGGAGAGGAGAAGGGCAGAGAGGCTCTACGCCTTTAACCCTGAGTCATTCCTGTTACGTTTTTTCAAGAAGGAGAGCGCACGTTGGCACAAGACCCAACCCCACATCAAACAGATATTAGTTCGGTGATACAGCCGGACGAAATGGATCATGCAGTTGCCCACACGAACGGAAACGGAACCAAAACCGTGACCCGTGCGAAGGCAGTTGCTTCCAATGGTCACAAGTCGGCACGTTCAGCGGGTACTCCCGGACTGAAAATCGAACGCCGCTACACCAAACCCGGTGAAGATGTCTACGCCACTGTGGAGTGGGAACTGCGCGATGCAGTTATCTCCAATGAGCGCGGTGAGAAGGTCTTTGAGCAACGTGATGTGGAGATTCCCTGCTCTTGGACACAGCTCGCTACCAACGTCGTCGTCTCGAAGTATTTTCGAGGGCATATCGGAACGCCAGAGCGTGAGCGAAGCGTTCGCCAACTCATTGGACGCGTCGCCGACACAATGGCAGACTGGGGGCGGAAGATGGACTATTTCGCCACTGAAGAGGACGCGAAGACGTTCCAAGACGAACTAACCCACCTACTTCTGCACCAGAAAGCCGCGTTCAACTCTCCTGTCTGGTTCAATGTAGGGCTACCTGAACAGCCCAAGCCCCAATGCTCCGCCTGCTTCATCAATAGTGTGGACGATACGATGGAGTCGATTCTGGGGCTTGCCAAAACAGAGGGTATGCTGTTTAAATATGGTAGCGGAACCGGAACCAACCTCTCCCCCATTCGCTCCTCCCGCGAACCCCTTGTGGGCGGCGGCACTGCTTCAGGACCTCTCTCGTTTATGCGCGGTTTTGACCAGTTCGCAGGAGCCATTAAGAGCGGCGGCAAAACTCGCCGCGCCGCCAAAATGGTGATTTTGAACATTGAGCATCCCGATATTATGGACTTTATCGAGAGTAAAGCCAAAGAGGAGAAGAAGGCTTGGGCGTTGATTGATGCTGGCTATAGCGGCGCGTTCAATATGCCCGGCGGGGCTTACGACAGTGTCAGTTTCCAGAACGGAAACCACTCTATCCGCGTGACCGATGAGTTTATGCAAGCCGTGTTGGAGGACAAAGACTGGACGACTCAGTACGTTCTGAGCGGTGAGCCATCTCGTACCTATAAAGCACGTGATTTGATGAATGCGATTGGCGAGGCGGCGTGGATTTGCGGTGACCCCGGTATGCAGTACGACACCACCATCAACAAATGGCATACCTCCAAAGTCACGGATAGAATCCATGCGTCTAACCCCTGCAGCGAATATATGTTTTTAAATGACAGCGCCTGTAATTTAGCGTCATTGAATCTCATGAAGTTCCGAAGCGCAGACGGCGAGTTCGATTCCGAAGGGTTCAAGTATGGTTGCCGAATCCTTATTACCGCGCAAGAGATAATCATCGATAGTGCTTCCTACCCAACTCAGCGTATTGGTGAGAACAGCCACGACTATCGCCCGCTTGGGCTTGGATACGCGAATCTCGGCGCGTTGCTTATGGCACGTGGTCTACCCTACGATAGTGATGAGGGGCGTGCGTATGCAGGTGCTATCACTGCGGTGATGACGGGCGAAGCCTACTACCAGTCGAGTGTGATTGCGCGTGACCATGGCTGGGCATTCCCCGGTTACGCCAAAAACGCAGAGTCGTTTATTGATGTTATGAAGATGCATCGCAATGCGGTGGAAGACATTAACCCTGTCTATGTGCCGAAAGAGATGCTTGCGGCGGCCCGCTCTTCATGGGATAACGCTGTTGAGAGCGGTGTCAAGCATGGTTATCGAAACGCACAAGCGACAGTACTCGCACCTACTGGGACAATTGGTTTCCTAATGGACTGCGACACAACAGGGATAGAGCCTGACATTGCGATTGTGAAGTATAAAAGCCTAGTGGGGGGCGGCGTTCTCAAAATTGTGAACCATACCGTTCCTGAAGCCCTGCGCCGCCTCGGTTACTCGTCGACTCAGTGTGACAAGATAATCGAGTACATTAATACGAATGACACCATTGAAGGTGCCCCAGAGCTGAAAGAGGCTCACCTAGCTGTCTTCGATTGCGCCTTCAAACCTGCAAACGGTGTACGCTCTATTCACTACGTCGGGCATATAAAGATGATGGCGGCGGCACAGCCCTTCCTTTCAGGTGCTATCTCAAAAACGGTGAATATGCCGACGGAAGCGACTCCCGAAGAGATTGTCAACACCTATATGGAGGGCTGGAAACTTGGGCTAAAGGCGATTGCGATTTATCGTGATGGCTCGAAGCGCACACAACCTCTCTCCACTAAACGGTCAGACATTGAGCAGAAGGCAGAAGCAGTTGCAGAGCCGCAGATAGTGCATAAGATCGTGGAAGTGGCTAAACCCCTTCGCCGTAAACTTGCCGATGAACGAGCCAGCATTACTCATAAGTTCAGTATTGCAGGACATGAGGGCTACATCACCGTTGGAATGTATGAGGATGGAACTCCCGGTGAGATATTCTTGACCATGAGCAAAGAGGGTTCTACTATCTCTGGACTAATGGACTCCTTTGCAACTGCGATTTCGCTTTCACTGCAGTACGGCGTTCCGCTTCATACACTGGTCGATAAGTTCTCTCATGCGCGGTTTGAGCCTTCAGGGTACACCAATAACCCTAACATTCGGATAGCCAAATCTATTACAGACTACATCTTCCGATGGCTTGCATCGAAGTTCCTTGAGCAGGTTCCGCCAGCGGATCCGACCCTTTCAAATGGCGATGAACTCCCTGTAGTTGTTGCGAAAGTGAAGACCGTCAGCTCTCCCGCGTCGCAACCGTCTCTTGTGGTGTTAGGGCAAGAGAGTGAACTCTTTAAGAAAGAGAAAGAGACCTTCCAGAATCAGTCCGATGCGCCTATCTGTGTCGATTGCGGCACACTCATGGTTCGCAATGGAGCCTGTTTCAAGTGTCTGAACTGCGGTTCCGTCTTCGGTTGCTCGTAGTTCGTATGGGGAGAGGGCTGCCTGCTCTCTTCCCATACACCGCTTTTATCTGCTATTTGTAAGTCCAAACTCTTCAATGAGGAGGCTAGGCTATGCTCAAGATACTCGAACTTCATCCTTCAGTAAGCCCCCATAGCGAATATGTCGTTCTGGAGAATCAAGGTCTTGTCACTGTCAACCTTAAAGGGTATGCGCTCTGTAGCGAGGCGTTTTTGATGGGTGACAAGGGGCAACTCGCCGACGAAATGTATGTGTTTCGCGACGAAATTCCTGTGAAGCCATTTCAACGTGTTGTGCTATTTACTGGCTCTGGTGAGAACTGTTGGCTTCCTACAATAGACGGAAAGCAAGCCTATTGCGCCTACTGGAATCGCTCCTCCGGTATGTGGAACAGGGCGGGTGAACTACTCGTTCTGCATATCGCTGCCTCTCGCCGTATAGGTGTCACTCAAGCTCTTGCGGTTAGCGTGTAGTAGGAGTTCTATGGATACCTTACGACGAATAGGTATCTGGTTTTTGGTACTACAAAGCGCGGGGGCGGCACTGTGGTGGCTAGTACTCTGCTTCTCTCCTTCGATGCGTGCTCTGTTTTTCCCTTTTGTAACCTCGCGGCTGGTCTTTATTGCCGTGAGTGTTCCTGACCTCGTACTCTATTCAGGGGCAGGAGTGTTGGCTGCTTATGCCATTGCACAACGGAAACGCTGGGTTATACCGCTGGTCGCTCTGCATACAGGGGCGGCGTTTTACGCGGGCTTGTACTGCTGGACACTCGCTCTTACTAGCGGAAGTGGGTGGATAGGCACGGTACTGATGACCCCATCCCTCCTGTTTTTGCCCTACTTGCTCGTTCGTCTGTATCATCACGAGGCGACCTCAAATGAAGAGTAGACTCGCAAAAGAGAGTAGTGCTGGCTATAACATCGTCAAAACGCTGGCTCAAGCGGCTCTGTTTTGGTGCCTACTGCTGTTTCTGATTCCTGTCCTCATCCTCCGACTTGAAACCCATTTAGGCTTCTCTCCTCCCTACAACAGTACGCTAAAATGTGTTGGGGTAGGGGTGTTTTGTCTTTTCGGGGCGTTGGGAGTAGCGAGTGGCACGATAATCGCCGTGTACGGTAAGGGAACTCCGCTACCGATAGACTGTTCACGCCATCTTGTAGTTGTGGGACCCTTCACGTATGTACGAAACCCTATGGCAGTCGCTGGAATTATGCAGGGAGTAGCAGTTGGTCTGTATCTGTCTTCTCCTTTAACGGTACTGTACTCTCTTAGCGGAGCCTTCTTTTGGAATCAGTTTATGCGTCCTTGGGAGGAGCAGGATTTGGAGGAGCGGTTTGGAGAGGAGTTTCGGCAGTATCGAAAGGCGGTGCGCTGTTGGATACCTAACCTACATCGCTATCGTGGGAAAAATAGTGACCAATAAGGGAGGGCAATTTCTACTGGTTAGCGCGAAGTTGGTCTAAAAAGTCAGCACTCTTTATCGCACGTTCCGCACGAAGTTTGATATACCACCGCAACGCCCTACCCACCTCTTGTAGTGCTTTGCGAGAAGGATGAAAATCTAACAACTCCTCACCATCTAGCTCTGGAAGCAGTTGTAACGCCTCCAATGCCTCTGCGGAGAGCGGCACGCTGTCCTCAGTCTTGTATCTATCACTCGAACACAGCACTCCTCCCAAGCTCGGACTAAAGCCCACCTGCCCGTGTACAATCTCTCTACCGCACTTTACGCACGCATCACATATAGGGGAGTAGCCCTGCTCGCCAAGGAGCCGTAGTTCGTAGGCGTGGGTGATGACATCAGGGGTTGCTTGCGTCTCTTGTAGGAGGCGGAGGGCAGCAGTGGTCAACTGGAAGAGGGCTTCTGCGTTTACGGGGTCACGCTCCATGGTGAAGCGGTCTAGCACTTCACAGAAGTAGGTGGCACGTGCCAAACGGTCTAAGTCGTAGCGTAAAGGGGTGTACGCCTGTACGATTTCACACTGGGTAAGAATATCAAGAGTCCTGCCCGTTGCGAAGAGTCCGTGAAATACGGTGAAAAGCTCTGTTGCGCCCGAAAATCTGCTGGTCGGCTTTCGTGCCCCCTTCGCAACGGCGGATATTTTGCCTAGTTCTGATGTATAGAGCGTGAGTATGCAGTCATTTTCGGCAAGGTTATTACGATGTATCACAAGCGCAGTGGCGGTGTAGCTCGGCATTATTCTTAGAACTCGAAAGAGGCTATTCGACCTGAGCGACGGGCTGTTCGCCTGTAGAGTGGTGAACTTCAGGTGCTAGGGCGACAGGATGTTCGCCCGTAGCGCGATATTCAGGCGCGTGCATGGCGGACTGCTCGCTTGTAGCGCGGTGACCGTCTGTCAGCGGACTGTTCTCGTCGAAAGGTTGCTTGAAAAAGGCGCGGGCAGTGTGTCCATCCTGCCCCAAAACGGCTATTAGTTCCCATCCGTGTTCGCCCTCTGCATTCAGTTTCGTGTCGCTCAACGAGAGTTCGCGGATAACAATGGTCTTGTAAACCCATCTTTGCATTTTCTCAAACTCCTTCCAAATCTCCGACAGCCTTATCGGAGTCGCCCCGACTCTGGGGTTGTAATTGGCGAAGCACCAGAGGCTCTTTCAGTGTCGCCGACACCGAAAGGGGTCACAGTGACGCTATGAGGAGACGTGAAGGGAGCATACACGGAGATCACTAATGCTCAAAGCTCACGCCGTATCGGGTAAAACTGCGTTCCAAGCCCATAAGGGCGAAGCGGATGGAGTTCTGTATCATCTTTTGTTCGCTGATTGGGTGAATCAGACTCAGATTCTCTTGGCGTAATGACATCACTACGTCAGAGCGATCTTTCCACAGAATTGTGCCGTCTTTCACACGCACCAACGCGCCAAACGCTACAGCTCTTGCTTGAAAGACTACTCCACCGTCCATTTCGTTAGGGCTTATCGAACCGGCAGACACACTACTCTCAGTGGGCTTGGGTACTGCGCCGTAGCCTTCGAGGTCGGTGATGTGTACCAGTAGGAGGTAGTCGACTTCCAAGCCTGCTCCTAGTGTTTTAATGAGTTCCGTATTTGGACGTTCGCTATCTACCCATAAATTCGACACTCTCTCCCCAAGTTCCTGCAACTTTCGCTTAACTACTCTTGTTTCTAAAAAAGAATCGGCAAAAAGTGGGGGAATATGTACCGAAAACATTTCCGATACTTCTCTGGGAAGTGTAGTAATGTCGTTGAGGAGGGTTTTTCTACCATTTGGAGTAAAAAGCAGCCTGTCGGCATTCGGTAGAGAGATAACAGGAGCGAGAGCAAATCGCACCTTTGGTAAAAGGAAAGGAGGCAATTCGTTCCACTGTAGGGCATGTACGACTCGTTTTGCGGCGATTGTCGCGCTTTCTGCTACCATTTGAGGCAACGTCTTACCATACTCCCCAAACACCACACTTCGTGTTGAGGCGGAAGTTCCTGCTATAGGAAAGCGTGATTGATTGTAAGGCTTTTGTCCGCCAAGCGTATAGGTTTGAGCGACCATCTCTGCTCGGAAGACTACTACACGCTCTGTTCTGTCGATTACCTCCACGGAACAGTGTTGAGGGAGGAGGAGGAGTTCGCAATCAAGTGCATCTGCGACTTTGCCCAAAGAGGGTATGTCAAGGTCTTCCCCGCCCTCTGCTTTTGCGTTCACAAGCTGCTTCTGTAGCTCCTCTTGCGGAGGCGTGCTTGCCTTCAGGCGCTCCTGTGCTAGCGAGCGCAGTGTTGAGATGAATACACTCTCTCCAAGCATACGGAGTTGTGTGTCTGAATAGGGTAACTTGATCTGTGTTGGCTTCTCACCGGACTGTAGCCTATCAAATCGTGACCTATTCTCCTTGGTTGGGGTGACTTTTGGGCGAGGTCTGCCCGTACTGTTAGGGGAGCTTAGTGCGTTGATCATTTCTGGAACACGCGGGTCTAAGCGGCTTAGCTCACGGGGTGAGATGACGGCAACACGCTTTACAGAGGGTAGTTTATTAAGAACGACACTCGGTGAGGGTTGCTGTTGTGTAATACCCCCTTCTGGTAGTCGAAGGAGGCAAAAGTAAGTAAAAAAGAGTAAAATAGGCTTCATGACCTTAACAAAACATTCTGTAAGCTATTGACAATACCTGAAGGCATTTTGTATACTCTACCTTGTTTGCTAAGTCGATATCCATCTCTCGTGTTTGCTCCCGCCCCTATTCGGCGCAGGATGTACGTTGACCAGAGAAGTTCGCCATAGACAACCGCAGTTGCCGTCTCTTTGGGTTGCTTTTGTGTCCCGAAAGAGAACGGCAAACTAACAGCAAGAAAGGAGGAGAACGCGGGAACTCTTAATGTGCTTTGGCACGCCTGCCTAAAGCATACTAATGTGTGTCTTTTGCCCGCGTATACCTTGTATGGAGATTGAATCCAGAGATTTGCTAACTGTTGAGCAAGCCGCTCAATATCTTCAGGTGAGTCAATCGAGCATTCGTTCCTATATTCGACAAGGGAGGCTTCAAGCCTTCCGAATTGCTGGGAAACGAAAAGTTCTCATCGCTCGTTCTGCCCTCCTTGATCTTTTGGAACCAGCACGCCCTAGTGATGTGGACGATTACGTCACCCTAGATGACGAGTAGTCTTTTCTATGCGTGAACAACTGGCTGAAATATGGCGTTTTCGCGACTTGCTACAGCAACTTGTGGCTCGCGAAATAAAGGTACGCTACAAGAAGTCCGTTTTCGGGTTTCTCTGGTCTATTATTCCCGTCTGCCTTCAGGTAGTCGTCTTTACTTTTTTTGTAAAGGCGGCGAGCGGTGAGACCACGAACAACTCTGCCTACCTTCTTTGCGGTCTAATCACATGGACTTTCTTTAGTACTACGTTGTTGGATAGTGGGCAGACGTTGCTCGTCAACTATCCTATTCTGAAGAAAGTCTACCTTCCACGTGAAGTCTTTCCGCTTACCTGCGCTCTAAGCAACTTCATCCACTTCTTAATGGGGTGGGCAGTCTACTTTAGCCTTTTTTTCGTAATACTACGGTTTATTCCCAATATGGGAGTACCAATCCTTCCTACACTCGTTTTTTTTCCTCTCATCACGCTGGTTCTGCTTCTGCTCGTTATAGGGCTTTCCCTCTGGATGTCCATTTTGAGCCTCTTTTATGACGATATTCGTTTTATTGTGCAGACGTTTATGAACCTGCTGATGTTCGTTCTCCCCGTAATCATTCCGGCGGACGTTTTTCGGAACAAAGTGCCCTTTAAGGGGCACGACTGGCTGTTTCAAATCTACATGATGAATCCGATAACGGCTATCATCGAAGCTTACCGCAAAACGATTTTGCAGCCTTTACCCGCTAAAACGTTTGGTTTGGTGGATAAGCCTCTTCCTATGAACTGGTTTACATTCGGCGGAGCTACGGTCATCACACTTCTGATACTGATCTCCGGTCTCGCCTACTTCAATCACCGGAAATGGGAGATAGTAGAGCGTTGGTAGTGGTATAGTGTACCACGTTAATCAGCAGGAGATGCGTGGAAGCGAAACAGTGACGGTTGTGCCTACCCCTTCTGCGCTTTCAATCTGTATTGTGCCCTGATGTGCATCTACGATGCTCTTACAGATAGATAGTCCTAACCCAGTACCTCCCTGCGTGCGAGCGCGTGCCGTATCTATCCGATAGAAACGCTCTGTAAGGTGGGGGAGGTGTTCAGCGGAGACACCGCTTCCCGTATCTGCTACCACAAACTGAACCTGCTTCGCATCGGCTTTCAGCGACAGTACAATTTTGCCCTCTGGTGGTGTATGGCGATAGGCGTTTTCGAGCAGGTTTGTCAGCACACGCTTCAACTCGTCGAAATTCCCACGTAAAAGAAGCTCTCCCTCCATGATATTCACACCCAACTGCGCCCCCTCCCGTGCGGTAAAGGCTTCTGTAACCTCTTTCAGTAGCTCCTGCGCGTTTAGGTTTTCATACTGAACCATTAACTGTCCACTGTCGGCTTATGCTAATAACAGTAGATCTTGAACAAGACGGTTCATGGTATTGGCAGAGCGACCAATTACGCCCAGGGCGCTCCTATAGGATTCTGTCGTGCGCTCTCCCTTTTGGTAGAGGTCGGCGTTTGCCTTAATAACTGTGAGAGGGGTTCGTAGCTCGTGTGAGGCATCTGCCACAAACTGCCTCTGCTGTTCCAGAACCTCTTCTTGCCGTTGGAAGGCGTTTTGAAGACGCGCAAGCAGTCCGTTTAGAGTGGTACTCAACTCCGCGAACTCGTCATTTCCATAGATAGGTAGTCTTAGTGCGAGGTCTTGACTTCCCATCTTATCGGCAGTACGGCTGATATTGCGAACAGGGCGTAGCGACCTCTTTACGAGGGAGTTGACGGCGATACTGATAATTCCCATCGAAATAGGAAATAGGATTATCAACGTGTTTGCAAGCTCGGACTGAACACGAAACACCTCATCTAAAGGCGCGGCGTGTTGAGCGACACCAATGACGCGTCCTGACTGCATAATAGGGTGTGTGATGACGCGAAGCGGCACCTCCCCCTCCATTATATTGGAGTATACCTGCTCTCCATCTAAGCCCAGTTGAATGTCGTTAGGCGCATAGACTGATGCGCTATCCTGTGTAAGAGGCTGTTTTTGAAGATCAAGTAGTACCCCTCGGAAAGGCTGGTGAGAGTTGGGCGGTGGCGGCGGTGGTCTCATACCCTCCTCGCCCTGCGGCGGTGGACGGCGATGGTCGTCAACAAAACGCTGTGAGCGGCGTTCAAGGTCGTGGTCAAATGCCCGCATCTGACTTCCTGCCGCAATATAGTAGGTCAAGAAACCGAGTAAAATGAGGGCAACTGCCATCACCCCAATATTTTGAATAACAAGGCGCGTTCTGATAGAGGCAAGATGCACGCTTAGTCCTCCTCTGCCCGTCGTAAAGTGTAACCCACTCCGTGTACCGTCTGAATCAGCTTTGTATCAGAATTTGCATCTATCTTCTTTCGCAACAGCCGAATGTAAGCGTCTACAGTATTCGAGTAACTCTCTTCGTCCATCCACACACGCTCCTGAATGGTCTCTCGTGTAAGCACCTGTCCTTCATGGGAGGCGAGTGCTTCTAGTAGATCGTACTCTCTGGGGGTAAGTGCAATAGCGTGTCCTGATCTGTGTACGCTACGTGCATGGGTATCTATCTCTAGGTCAGCAATTTTTATTGTCTTGCCTTTGTGTACGCGGTCACGGCGTATTAGTGCGCGAACACGCGCCAGCAATTCATCGAAATCGAAGGGTTTTGGGAGGTAGTCGTCCGCGCCCATCTCCAAGCCCTTTACCTTGTCGCGCACAGAATCTCGCGCTGTGAGCATCAGGATAGGGGTATGATTTCTGTGGGAGCGTAGCTCTTCGCAGATGCTCCAACCATCTCGATAAGGCAACATAATATCCAGGATGATAAGCGAATAGGTGCGCTCTGTTGCTAGCTGTAAGCCCCGCTTGCCTTCGTGTGCCACCTCTACAGTATAATGAGCTTCTATCAAGCCTTGTCGGATAATCTCCGCAATATCTATTTCGTCTTCAACAATAAGAACTCGCATCGGCGTGTGTCCTCTTCTACTGCGTTCTTCTAACAATCTCTAATATGCCCTAAAAAGATGAAAGAGGGATGAAAGTAGAGTTACTAAAAACTCTTTTGATTTTCAGAAGTTTTTCATATTGATAGGCTATCCTAATAAGTGTCAGCCGCACAGAGTATACCGCAGACATATTAGAGACTTTGTGGGCTGGAACCAAATTCACATAGAGTTAGATGGATTCCAAAAACAACAACACAGGAGATTCTTAACATGAACACTCGAAATATCGTACGACGAGCCGGACTAGGCTTCGCGCTGATGACACTTGGCATAACAGTAGGCGGTGTAAAAGCTCAGGAGAGCCAAGGGCGACCGCAAGAGGGTAACCGCCCTCCCGTTGGTTTTAGGCGCGGGGAGACCCCTCCTCCCGGTCGTCGCCATGAGGGGTTTCCGGTTATCCCACCGCCCATAGCGGACGCTCTCAACCTAACCGATAAACAGAAGACCGAACTGATGGCTCTGGAAAAAGAGGTTAATGAGAAGATCAAAAAGATTCTTTCCGCCGACCAGATGAAGAAGATGAAGATGCTTCGTGAGCGTCATCGTCCGCCTATGGGGCGGGGACCTGAGGGACCCGAAGGTGGAGAGGGTCGCGGTGGTCGTCCTCCCCGTGAAGGTGGACCTGAGGGTCGCGGTGGTCGCCCCGGCGGTCCTCCTCCTCCTCGTGATGGCGGACCTGATGGTCGTGGCGGTCGCCCCGGCGGTCCTCCTCCTCCTCCCCGTGACGGCGGAGGTGAGGGGCGTGGAGAGCAAGGTCCTCCTCCTCCTCCCGGAGACCGTGATGAAGTACGAGCCACACAGTCAGGACACAAGAGAGTCTAAGGGACTCTCTCTAGTTAAAATCTTCCAAAACCTCTAGGGAAAGGGAGACTATCGCCCAACGGAGTCGCCTCCCGCCCCAGCCACCCCTCGCCCAGAATTGGGAGAGGGGACGGGGGTGAGGGCTTCTGGTTTTCAAATGGAACAGTTATTCCTACCTAAGTCCCTAACTGGGTATATCGGTTGAGGGTAACAGGAATATACTCCTGTTACCCTCTTTTGGTATCTGGCGACATTTGCTGGACGAAGCCTAGAGCGGAGTCGTATACGCGCAGGTGATACCCCCATCTACAAGGAACGTAGCCCC